>JBJOOI010000026.1:0-10113 GCA_046051375.1 Bacteroidota bacterium
GGTTCAATACCATTTACGGTGTGGAAAAACCCTTTCCTGCTTTTGCTGTTTATTTACGAAATTTGATCTCTTCGCCCCACTACAACTACCATGTCACGTTTCTCACATCTACACGTTCATACCCAATATTCATTGCTGGATGGTGCAGCGAGCATTGGCGCCTTGTACAAAAAGGCCATCAATGACAACATGCCCGGACTGGCCATTTCTGACCATGGTAACATGTTTGGTGTCTTCCAATTTGTTGCAGAAGCGCACAAACACCGCACCGATCCGAATGACAAAAATAGTCCTTTGAAAGTAAAACCCATCGTTGGATGTGAATTTTACATAACAGAGAACAGGCACAGGAAAACATTTTCAAAGGAAGAGAAGGATCCCCGACACCATCAAATCCTCCTTGCCAAAAATGACATTGGCTACAAAAACCTGGTAAAACTGACCTCACTCGGTTATATCGAGGGTATGTACAGCAAGTATCCCAGGATAGATAAAGAGCTGATTCACAAGTATCATGAAGGGCTTATCGCAACCACTTGTTGCCTTGGTGCCCTGGTTCCACAGACCATCATGAGAAAGGGGGAACAGGATGGGGAGAATGAGTTCAAATGGTGGTTGAATATTTTTCAGGACGACTATTATGTAGAGCTGCAGCGGCATGGCATGCCTGAGCAGGAAAAAGTAAACCAGGTACTGCTCAAGTTTGCCAAAAAATACAATGTAAAGGTCATTGCCTCCAACGACTCCCATTATGTTGACCAAAAAGACTTCAACGCACATGATATTCTCCTCTGCATCAATACAGGAGAAAAAGTAGCTACGCCTGCTGCAAGGGAGTTCTCGGATGATGATGTCAGCCTGAAAAACAAGCGGTTCGCCTTTCCAAACGACCAGTTCTATTTCAAGACAACCGCTGAAATGACATCTGTCTTTCATGACCTTGAAGAGGCCATCGACAATACCAATGAAATTGTAGACAAAGTTCAGGTGTTGGACCTCAAGAGGGATATCCTCCTCCCCCATTTCGTTGTACCCAAGAATTTTGCCACGCAGGATGAATATCTTGAACACATCACCTGGGAAGGGGCAAAAAAAAGATATGATGTCATCACCCCGGAAATAGAAGAACGCCTCAATTTTGAATTGTTCACCATCAGAACAATGGGTTTTGCAGGTTACTTTCTCATTGTATCCGACTTCATCAAGGCAGGAAGGGATCTTGGTGTATTTATCGGCCCCGGAAGGGGTTCTGCTGCTGGCAGTGTAGTAGCGTTCTGTATCGGGATCACCAATATTGACCCCATCAAATACAAGCTCCTTTTTGAACGTTTCCTCAATCCGGACAGAAAGTCCATGCCCGATATTGATACGGACTTTGACGATGAGGGAAGGCAGAAAGTTATTGATTATGTGGTGGACAAATATGGTAAAAACCAGGTGGCCCAGATCGTTACCTATGGTACCATGGCAGCCAAAATGAGCATCAAGGATGTTGCCAGAACAATGGATCTTCCGTTGATGGAATCCAATATCCTGGCAAAAATGGTACCGGAAAAACCGGGCATCAGCCTTAAACGGCTTTTGCATGCTGCCCTTAAAGGCGATGACAGCCTTGCAGAAAAAGAATCGTTGAACCAGGATGAGATTGAAAATGCCAAAATGCTCCGCGATATTTATGGTGGCTCAGACATAAGGAGCCAGGTACTGCACGAAGCAGAGATCCTTGAAGGTTCTGTGCGAAATACCGGTATTCATGCAGCCGGCATCATCATTGCCCCCAGGGACTTGACAGATCTGCTGCCCGTTTGCATCGCCAAGGATTCACCCATGTGGGTCACCCAAATTGAGGGAAGTGTCATTGAAGATGCAGGTGTTATCAAGATGGACTTTCTTGGATTGAAGACACTCAATGTGATCAAAACATCCCTGGCACTCATCAAAATGAACTACGGCATCGATATCGATATCGACAAGATACCTTTGGATGATGAAAAGGCGTTCAGGCTTTACCAGCTTGGTGAAACCATTGGCACCTTTCAGTTTGAAAGCCCTGGGATGCAAAAATACCTTCGAGACCTCAAACCCGATAAGTTTGAAGACCTGATCGCGATGAATGCGCTCTACCGGCCGGGACCTTTGGAATATATCCCCAACTTCATCAATAGAAAACACGGTCGAGAGGCCATTTCTTATGACTTGGATGAAATGCAGGAATACCTGGAGGAAACCTATGGAATCACGGTATACCAGGAGCAGGTTATGCTGTTGGCGCAAAAGCTTGCTGGATTCAGCAAGGGAGATGCCGATGTGCTGCGAAAAGCCATGGGTAAAAAGCAAAAATCGGTCCTTGATAAAATGAAGGGGCAATTCATCGGAAATGCGCTTCAAAAAGGATTTGCAGAAGAAAAATTACAAAAAATCTGGACAGACTGGGAAGCATTTGCACAATACGCGTTCAATAAATCACACAGTACCTGCTATGCGTTTATCGCCTACCAGACGGCCTACCTGAAATCACATTATCCCTCAGAATTCATGGCGGCAGTGCTGAACCATGCCGGATCAATAGAAAAGATTACTTTCTTCATGGAAGAGTGTAAAAGAATGGGGCTCAATGTTCTCGGGCCGGATATTAATGAATCACTTCAGAGTTTTGCAGTGAACAAGAAAGGGGAAATCAGGATAGGGCTTGGCGGACTGAAAGGTGTTGGAGAAGCAGCGGTGGAGTCCATTATTGAAGAAAGGGAGAAAAATGGGCATTATGTATCCATTTATGAATTGGTCAAAAGGGTCAACCAAAGGACGGTAAACAAAAAATCACTGGAGAGTCTTGCGATGTCAGGAACTTTTGATTGTTTCCCTGAATTGCACAGGGCCCAGTATTTCTTTCAGCCACCTGGAGACAGCTCCAATGGCCTGGAAAAAATCATCAAATACGGCAATATCTGGCAGGGCCAATCCAACTCCAACCAAAATACATTGTTTGGAGACCTTTCACTGGTTCAGGAAATCCCCCCGCCAAAGGTTCCTGATTGTGCCCCATGGTCGCTGACAGAAATCCTGGAGAAGGAAAAAGATGTGACAGGCATGTTCCTCAGTGGGCATCCACTTGATCATTACAGATTTGAGTTGAAGTACTATGGCATCATGCCCATCAATGACTACAATGAATTCAAGGGCGGCATTGAACTCCAGAAAAGCCCTAATCAGGCATTAAAGCTGGCAGGATTGGTTACCTCGGCCCAACACAAGATTTCAAGGGCAGGCAAAAAATATGGCAGCATTACCATTGAGGACTTTTCAGGCAAAGTAGAAATCACCCTTTTTGGAGACATGTATGTGAAATTCTCCAACTATTTTGTTGCAGGAAGCTGCATCCATGTAAAAGGAAACTTCGAGAAATGGGAAAGCCGAAATGAATGGAATTTCCGGGTTTCGGAGATTTGCCTGCTTGAAACCATCAAAAGGGTCTTTACCCGACAGCTGCAACTTACGCTTCAGGCTGGCAGCATAAGTGAATCCTATGCTGGTTTTCTTCAAAACAACCTGAAGAAAAACCCTGGAAAAACCAGGCTGAAACTAATCATGATCGACCAGGTGGAAAGGCTGAGGGTTCAAATGAAAACCACAGAGAAGGGGTTTGAAATGAATGACGAAATGGCGGAATTTCTTGAAAACAATCCCCTGATTGAGGTACAAGTTGACGCTTTATAAATGAAACATGTCTTTTTATGAAATATTAAAAATTGGAGCTAATTTTGCATTTCACTTAATTATCTAACATACAATCCAAATACATGGCAAAAGAATTTACAGACGGCAATTTCCAGGCTGAAGTACTGGACTCAGATAAACTCTCTATGATTGATTTTTGGGCTGAATGGTGTGGACCTTGCCGCGCCATCGGACCTGTTGTTGAGGAACTCAGCAAGGAGTTTGAAGGAAGGGTCAACATTGGAAAAGTAAACGTGGACCACAATCCTCAACTTTCCATGAACTATGGCATCACTTCTATTCCTGCCGTTCTCTTCATCAAAAATGGCCAGGTGGTAGACAAGCTTGTAGGAGCACAGCCTAAACACAATTTTATCAAGCGGATTGAATCTCATCTATAATCCACATTTGTATTAATTTTAAACCGTCACACTGTGGCGGTTTTTTTATTTCCATGTCAACCATTCGCAAACAGAGCATTTATTCCTCCCTCTACATCTACGCAGGCTTTGCGATTGGAGCCTTCAATGTATTGTTTCTCTTTCCAAAATTCTTTACGCCTGAAGAGTTTGGGCTTACGAGGATCCTGATGGACATTTCAATGATCCTTTCCATGATATGCACCGCAGGAACCCTGCCAGTGGCCATGAAGTTTTACCCTTACTACAAACATTATCTCCCCAAAGAGAAAAACGAATTGCCAACACTGGTCATGATGATCGGATTGTTGATGTGTTTATTGCTTTATTTCTCATTTCCCCTCATAGAGCCCATTGCATTGAGGAAATTCGCAGACCGATCCCCTATACTCGCCAATCACCTCAGGCTGGTCATTCCATTGACCATTTCCCTGGTGGCACTTTCCATGCTGGAGGCATTTTCCTGGATCATTGGCAAAACCATTCTTTCCAATTTTTTGAAAGAATTCATGTTCAGAATTGTAGTACTCCTTGCGATTCTGGCCTGGGTATTGGGCCTGATAAAAGACTATTCTATTTTTATTGAGCTCTATGCCTACCTGTATTTCATTCCCATTGCCATTCTTGCCTGGGCAATTGTGAGAAGCCAATTTTTCAAACTGGTTTTCCAAAGGAGCACCGTTACAAAGAAACTTTCCGGAGCAATGGTCAAATTCGGTGGAGCCTATTTTCTTGGCAACATCCTGAATGTAGTGGCCAAAACCAACGATACCATCATTATTGCTTCACAATCAACAGGAGGACTGGCAGATGCAGCCATCTTTACCATTGCCACCTACCTCATTACGGTCATGGATGTACCACAGCGCAGCTTGGTATCTGCCGCACTCCCACAAATTGCCCAAGCCTGGAAAGACAAGGACCTTGGCCGGCTGGACAGGCTTTACAAAAAAACAGCCTTGAATTTGCTGGTGATTGCCGCAGGGATTCTCGGGGTGGTTATCCTGAACATTCCCGCATTTATTCATATGTTAGGACCTTCCTATGGCGGCATGTCTTTGCTGATGCTGATTCTGGGAATAAGTAAGTTGATTGACCTTGGAACAGGTTTGAATGGACATATATTACAACTGTCAAGACACTGGAAGATTGACCTCTTCACCAACATGTTTTTTGTATTGATCTCCATCATCCTGAACTATTTCCTTACGCGTAATTATGGAATTGTGGGCACTGCTTTTGGAAGCCTTATTGCCATTATACTCTTCAATTTTATCCGCTTTTACTACATCAAGAGAATCTATGGTATGCAACCTTTTTCCTGGAGAAATGGTTTGACGCTGCTTGTTGCTGGGGTGCTGACATTTGTTTTATACAGCATCGTATTCCATGATTACATTTGGATCAACCTGATCATCAAGTCTGTTTTATTTGTGCTGATCTTTGCTTTCATCGTTATCCGCTTCAATATTTCACCAGAAATCACTGAGCTTTATAAGATGACCAGGAACAAGGTGATGCAACGGAGGTCTTGATTAAAATTGTATATTGCCCAATAAACCAAACTGACATCGTTATGATCTGGGAAAACCTGAGCCGTGGACTGCTGGGAATGTTGTTTTTGATTGGGCTCTGCTATGTACTGAGCAACAACAGAAAAGCCATCAACTGGAAGCTTGTATCCATGGGCATCATTGCCCAGATAGGCTTTGCCATTGGCGTGCTTTCAAAGGGGAAGTATAATTTTTTCAGGATCATCATCCAATGGTTTTCAGATAAGTTTGTAGAAATCATCAACCTTGCACACAAGGGAATTGAATTCATGTTTGGCAATCTTGCCGATGCCTCTGGAAGCTGGGGATATACTTTTGCCATACAGGCACTACCCAACATCATATTCTTCGCAGCCCTTTCTTCTTTGTTCTATTACCTGGGTATCCTTCAAAAAATCGTTTATTTCTTTGCCCTCATGTTGAGCAAGCTCAAGGTTTCTGGTGCAGAAAGTGTCTCTACTGCAGCCAATATTTTCCTGGGGCAGACAGAAGCTCCCCTCATGGTAAGGCCATTTCTTGAAAAAATGAACAGGAGCGAAATTCTCTGTATCATGGTTGGTGGAATGGCCAATACCGCAGGATCAGTGCTTGCCGCTTATGTTGGATTTCTTGGCGGCAGTGACCCGGTACAACAACATTTTTTTGCATTGCACCTGTTAAGTCAGTCCATCATGAGTGCTCCTGCAGCTATCGTCTGTTCAAAAATTCTTTTTCCCCAGACAGAGAAAATTGATGAACGCATCATCGTATCCAAAGAAAAGTTCGGAGAAAATGCGCTGGATGCGATTTCCTTGGGAACCACAGACGGACTTAAACTTGCGGTCAATGTTGGTGCTATCCTGATTGTTTTCACAGCCCTGATGTATGTCCTTAATTGGGTACTGGGCTCTGTCGGATACTATACAGGCATCAACAGCCTGGTGGCCAATTTTAGCAAGGGAAGATATGATGCATTGTCATTTCAAATGATATTGGGATACCTCTTCTCCCCGATTGCATGGCTGATTGGTGTCAGTGAACGAGACATGGTGTCTGTGGGGCAATTGCTGGGTGAAAAAACAATCATCAATGAATTTCAGGCCTATATCACCTTTGGTAAAATGAAGGCTGAAAACCTGATTACAGACCCCAAATCCATCCTCATCACCACGTATGCCTTGTGTGGTTTTGCCAATATTGCCTCCATCGGTATCCAGATTGGAGGAATCAGCCAGTTGGCGCCAGGACAAAGGAAAAACCTTACCGAGCTGGGCTTCAAAGCCCTGATCGGCGGAACCATCGCTTGTTTGATGTGTGCCTGCATTGCAGGTGCAATTGGATAGCACCAGTTCATTTTAAAGGAACATTTGCTTTTTTGGGTCTAACTTTATGCCTGCCTGAATGTTAGGTATACCATGCCATTGGTTGGAAAAAGAACCATATCAGCAATCTTCATGCTCTTTCTGGCTATACAGTCTCAAGGGCAACAAAACATTGAGGTCATCCAAGGACAACGCACGGCCATTACAATACCCATCAAATCATGGAAGGCAGACAGTGCTGACCCTGTGCTGAAGATCAAAACCAGGGATCAAAAAGGACTGATCCATGCCCAGGACCTTGAGCCATTGGTATTCACTCAATTTGGGTCAAAAACCAGGGAAGAAGACATGCTTTGGCAAAAGGATACCAGAGGATTTCAAAAGCCTCATCCATCAAATTTGAGAAATGCACCCATGAACCTGATTCCCATCGAGAGAAATGGAGGTTATGTTGACAAGTCGCTGGATGGACAAGGATTCAGCAACATCAATCCGGCAGACCCCAGCATTGCTGTGGGGCCAAACCATGTCATCCAGATGATCAATGGAAACAATGGCAGTGCCCTCTTCAGCATATACGACAAATCAGGAAATACCGTTTTCCCCCAAACCTATATGGACCAATTGCCGGGTAGCAGTTATAACGGTGGTGGAGATTGCATTGCATGGTATGACCAGTTAACAGACAGGTTCATCATGTCAGAGTTTGGCGATAGTTCCAGGACTGGTATCAAGATGAACAGTTTAATCATCGCAGTTTCTGTCAGCAATGATCCCACAGGAGCATGGTTCATTTATGAATTTTATTGCGACCCATTTTTCCCTGACTACCCCAAGTTTGGCAACTGGCATGATGCCTGGTATGGCGTAACAAGGGATTTTTCAGATCAATATCTGGGTAACTCGGTTTGGGCTTTTGACAAGAACAAAATGATCAGTGGTGCAGCCAACCCCACCGTTCAGCGCCTGAGATTGACAGACCCAGACAATAAATTCAACGCCTTGGTACCAGTAACGCTTACAGGAAACAATCCCGCCCCTTCGGGTACACCAGGATTATTTTTATATTACAATGATGATGTGTTGACTGCCTCTCCATCCGACGTGGACAGCATTGGAATGATCAGCTTCAGGGTTGATTTTGCAGATCCTGCAAAATCCATTGTCAAAACGGAAAAGAATTTTGCGGTTGCCGCATTCAACAGCATCGTTTGCAACAACCGGAATTGTGCAAGCTCACCAGGTGCACAAGGCTATGATGTTATAAGCAACAGGATCATGCACAAGCCTGGTTTCAGGAATTTTGGCACCCATCAGTCCATTGTAGCCAACCATACCGTTGATGTGAATGGCAATGGCCTTGCGGGTATCCGATGGTATGAGTTGCGCAATACAACCGGATGGAACCTTTATCAACAAGGCAGTTATGCACCACAGGCCCAGTCAAACTGCAACCCCAACAACCTGCGTCACAGGTTCATGGGATCGATCATGCAAAATGGAAAAGGTCAAATTGGCTTGGCCTATAATTTCAGCAGCAAAACCGATTTTGCATCCATTGCCTTTACCGGCAGGAACCAGTTTGATGCTTTGAACCAGATGGCCTTTGAAGAGACCATCATCAAAAAAGGCACTGGTTATGGAACCAGTGCCAACAGGTGGGGAGATTACAATGATATGGTTCCAGACCCTTCCAATGATTCCGTTTTTTGGTTTACCGGGATGATTGGAAACACTACCAATACCTGGAGTACATCCTTGTCATCTTTCTACCTTAGAAACAATCCACAAACGGATGCCAAGCTTTCTGGCATTGTTTATCCCAATGCCTGTGAACCCATTTGTGCAAGCAGTTTTCAGCCCAAAATCGTCATCAGAAACAATGGCACTGATGTGTTGAAATCATTAAGGATTGCAGTTTTGCTGAATGATATCAAGATCAGCGATGAGCTGTGGACCGGTAATCTGGCCTATGCAGAGGAAATACTGGTAACGCTCAAAACATTGACCATTCCTTCAGGTAAAACAGCACTGAAAATAATGCTTGACCAGCCCAATGCCAGGGCAGATGAAATGACAGGCAATGACAGTGCCAGCATAGCGGTCGAACTACAACCCACCCAAGCAATACCTATTGTTGAAACAGCAGAATCGGGTTCCATGCCTCCGATGAGATGGTCCTTTCTGACCAATGGAAGCAGCACACTGGGCTGGAAAAACACCAACAAGGCCTCCTTTGAAGGCAGCAGGTCATTTGTTTTTGACAATTTCAACAATGATGAGAAAGGGAAAACAGCAGACCTGCTGACACCGAGAATCAATTCAGCCATTTATGATTCTTTGTCGATGGAATTCATGCTGGCAGCCGCTTTGTATGATGCCATCAACCTGGATACGCTGGAAATCATGGTCAGTCCTGACTGTGGAAAATCATTCCAAACGGTGTACAAAAAATGGGGTACAGTGCTTAGTACAAAACCAGGATTTACTGCCACTGAATTTATTCCTGTGAAAAGCGATTGGAGAAAAGAAACCATTGACTTGAGCAGGTTCAAAGGAGCTGATATTCAAATCAGGATTCGCGGAATAAACCAATATGGGAACAATGTTTATCTTGACAACATCAACATCACAGGTTTCAATTTCCCTTCAACAGATGTAAAAGCTGATTCAATTGACACCCCAACCCTGGTTGGATGTGAGCCATCTATTGCTCCCATCGCCCGATTTACAAGCCTCGGGAAGGATACACTGAAATCCCTTGACCTTCAATTATGGATGAATGGGTCAATGGTTGAAAGCAAAAAATGGACGGGTACCCTTAACAGGAACAAGGCTGCCAGCATGCTTTTTTCTGCTTTGCCTGTTCCACAAGGGAAAAGCAACGTCATCATTGTTGCTGTTAACCCCAATGGGCAGCCTGATCAAAACAAGTTGAATGATACAGCGTCTACTGTTCATCATTTTATGAAACCGATAGACATGCCAATCAAAGAAAGCTTCAATGGTTTGAACCAGTGGCCCATCTATCCCATTCATGGAAACGATAAATGGCAAAAGGCTTTGTCTTCATCAGCTATGGTTGCAAGAAATTTCCAAAGACCATCCTTCGTTAGTGGGATGATA
>JBJOOI010000027.1:0-10064 GCA_046051375.1 Bacteroidota bacterium
CAGTATCACAGAAGTAGAAAAAAGGGCAGTACGCGATAGTGCAGAGCAGGCTGGTGCAAAAGAGGTATACCTGATTCATGAACCCATGGCAGCAGCCCTCGGTATAGGCATTGACGTTACAGAGCCAATTGGCAACATGATCATTGACATTGGTGGGGGAACCACAGGCATCACTGTAATTGCCCTTGCAGGCATCGTTTGTGACCAATCCATCAGGATTGCTGGCGATGAGTTTACAGCCGATATCATGGAAGCCCTGAGGCGATACCACAGTTTGTTGATTGGCGAAAGAACAGCAGAGCAGATCAAAATCCATATTGGTGCCGCCATGAAAGACCTTGATTCACCTCCGGATGATATTCCGGTGAACGGAAGGGATTTGGTTACAGGCATTCCCAAACAGATCATGGTGAGCTATCAGGAAATTGCAGAAGCGCTGGATAAATCAATTTTCAAGATTGAAGAGGCAATTCTCAAGGCTCTGGAAACAACACCTCCTGAGTTGGCTTCTGATATCTACAAGCGTGGATTGTACCTTACTGGTGGAGGAGCATTGTTGAGAGGCCTGGACAAGCGTCTGTCACAAAAAATCAAGCTTCCTGTACATATTGCCGAAGATCCGCTGAAAAGCGTTGTGCGGGGTACAGGCTTGGCTTTGAAGAATTATCATAACTTTCCTTTCATCATGCGTTAACGATCGGAATAAAAAACCCTTAGGAGCAAGTCCTCCATGCGTAACGTCTTTTTATTTCTCAAGCGCTATTCGGTATTCATTCTCTTCCTTGTCCTTCAGGGATTGGCCCTTTCAATGCTTTTCAGTTACAACAGGTTCCATCAAACCATCTATGGCATGTTTTCCAATGAAGTTGCTGGAAACCTGAACAATCGGGTCAATAAGGTTGAGTCGTTCTTTACCCTGAGTGAACAAAATCAGGCATTGCGCAGGCAAAATGCAGCCTTGCTATCCTACCTGCCCTCGGGGTCCGTCATCCCGGAAACATCGTTCCAGCTTGTTGCTGATATGGTTAAAGTGGATTCATTGAAGTCGTATCGCCAGTACCAATACTTTGATGCCAAAATCATTTCGAATTCAGTATTCCTGCAACAGAACAACATGGTTTTGCACAGAGGATCAGCACAGGGGATCGTACCCAACATGGCAGTTGTCGGAACTGATGGTTTGATAGGAACAGTTATCAGTGTCAGTGAGAACATGAGCATTGTGATGAGTTTGCTCCACAGACAATCAAAAGTGATTGCAGTGCTCAAGAAGGGGAGTGGATTGGGGGAGGTAAGCTGGGATGGAAAAGATCCTCGCTTTCTGTTACTTTCCAAGATTCCCAAAACCATAGTTGTGAAAAAAGGCGATACCGTGGTCAGCAGCCCTTACTCAGACAAGTTTCCTCCAGGACTTCCCATTGGCTATGTTGAGAAAATCGATCAGGACCAGGAAACCAATACCTATAAGTTGAAAATCAGGACAGCAGTTGATTTTTACAGTGTTCAGCATGCATACATTGTAAAAAACCTGCTGCAGGAAGAAATGGATCAATTGAAAAGCACAGTCATCAAAGAATGAGTTTACTCTTCAAAAATATCATCAGGTTCATTTTTATCATGTTCATCCAAATTTTTGTGTTGAACAAGATTCCTCCATTGCACCAGTTTATTGTGCCTTATTTTTACTTTGTGTTTATCTTCTGGTTGCCATTCAAAATGGGAAGAGCGGCCTTGCTTTTGATCAGTTTCTCAGTAGGAATGGTTGTGGACATGTTTTTTAAAACACCTGGATTGCATGCTGCCGCCTGTGTTTTGATTGCTTTTGTGAGGCCGTTTCTGATCAATCTTTTGCTTCCCAAAGAAGCGACAGATTGGGGCAATGAAGAGCCATCAAAAAAGACCATGGGGCCGGTACCGTACGCTACCTATCTTATCATCCTTACCCTATTGCATCATTTCTATCTTATTCTCCTGGAGTGGATGCAGTTTGGAAGCTTTCTCTATTTTATTGGAAAGCTGGTGGCTACCACATTGATCAGTCTCTTTCTCATCATGATTGCAGATCTTTTTCTGAACAGAAAATCAAAACTCCGCTAAACCTGCAAACCGCTAATTTTGCTGTTAATTCCAATTAAAATATGCCAGCCTTCAACCAGTCAAGACAAAATGTTATCAAGCTGATTTTTCTGGTTGCATTCATCATCCTTGCCATTCGTTTGCTATTCCTTCAACTGTCTTCAACCCAATATGATCTCCTTGCACTAGACAATGCAGTGAGTAAAAAAATTGTATATCCTGATCGTGGAATCATTTTTGATCGAAAGGGACGATCGATTCTTGAGAATACGCAGACCTATGACCTGATGGTGATGCCAACGCAGTTAAAGGGATTGGATACAACGGGCATCTGCAACATCCTGAAGATTGATATTAAAACCTTTCGAGAGCGCATCATTGGCGCCATCATTAAAAACGGACGGTATCGGCCATCCATTTTTGAATCATCACTGTCTGTAGAGGCCTTTGTTCAGTTGCAGGAGAATATTTTTCGATTTGAACCAGGATTCTTCCTGCAAGAAAGGCCAATAAGGTCTTACCCCTTCAAGGCCGCAGCACATATTCTTGGATATGTAGGTGAAGTTGATTCCAGTATTCTCAAGAAGACGAATTTTTACTACCAAATGGGGGATTATATGGGCCTCAGTGGTCTGGAGCGGTTTTATGAACCCATTTTGATGGGACAAAGGGGGGTAAGGTATCAGATCAAGGATAACAAAAACAGGATTGTAGGATCCTACGAAAATGGATTGTATGACACGGGTGCCATCGCTGGCCGAAATTTGAGGACATCCATCGATATTGACGTGCAGGTTCTTGCAGAGCGCATGCTCAAAAACAAATTGGGTGCAATTGTAGCCATTGATCCAAGATCTGGCGGTATCATTGCCATGGCAAGCGGTCCAACATACGACCCCAATCTTTTGACAGGAAACCAGCGCAGGAATAATTTCTCCTGGATGCTCAGGGATACGGCAAGGCCACTCTTTAACAGGGCCATCAAGGGGCAATACCCTCCCGGATCAACCGTCAAGCCTGCAGGGGCTTTGATCGCATTGGATGAGGGTGTTATTACTCCCGCATTTGGGATTGGATGTAATGGTGCCTATTTTGGCTGCAGGAGGCCCATCGGTTGTACGCACAAAACACCTGGCCATGCAGGCAATCTGAGGGTGGCACTGGCCAATTCATGCAACAGTTATTTCTCCCACCTGTACCGGCTGGCAGTGGATAATCCCCGGCTCGGAGGAACGGTCAACGGCTACCTTAAGTGGAAGCAATACATGAATTCCTTTGGTTTGGGTGTGAAGCTGGGCGTAGACCTTCCCAGTGAGGACAAGGGCTTGATTGTTGATACAAGTTTTTACAACAGGTTGTACAACCGGTCATGGAGTTCTTGCACCAATGTCTTTCTGGGAATTGGTCAAGGGGAGATGCAGGCTACACCCTTACAAATGGCCAACATGATGTGCATCATTGCCAACAAGGGATTTTATTATACGCCTCATTTTGTGCAATCCATTGATGGGCAACTGGAGTCGGATACTGTTTTGAACAGGTACAAGAAAAAGCATCAGGTCACCACAATCTCCAACGAAACATTTGAAACTGTGCAGCTGGGCATGCAGGATGTTGTTGAGCAGGGAACCGGAGGGGTTGCGAGAATTGAAGGAATTGCAGTTGCTGCAAAAACGGGTACTGCAGAAAATTACGGTATCATTTATGGCAAGCGGGAGAAGCTGAAAGACCATTCCTGGTTCGTCTGTTTTGCACCAAGAGAAAATCCAACCATTGCAGTTGCGGTGATCGTTGAAAATGCCGGATTTGGTGCAACCTGGGCTGGACCAATGGCAGCGCTTGTCATGGAAAAATACCTGCGGGATACCCTTTCGGCTGCACGGTGGAAAGAAGTGGAAAGGATTGAAAGCGCAGAAATCATTCTCCCCATTGTCAAGGCAAAACGCAATCGGCTGGATTCCCTTCGCAAAGAAAAAATGCGCAAGTTACAGCTGAGGGCAACCGCAAGTGGAATACTTCCAGAAAAGAATAATCAGGGTAAAAGAACAGTTGTTGTTCATTACCATTTTTCAGCCATCAAACCAGACAATGAAGAACAATTCATTTGAGATATCAAAAGGGATAGATTGGGTGCTGGTCGGCATCTATCTGGTGCTGGTTTTTACTGGCGTTGCGAGCATATTTGCCACCACTTACCGGGATGAGAACATGATCAGCGGTTTTCTTTCTTTCAAGACAGACTACAGTAAACAATTGCTGTTTTTTTTTATTTCTGCAGTCTTGGGTGTTTTTATTTTATTGACGGACAGTAAATTTTTCACTGCCACATCCAATATTTTTTATGCATTTGGTTTGATTTTGCTGATCCTGGTTTTTCCTTTTCACACGGATGTAAAAGGGACAAAATCAATCATTCGTTTTTCAGGATTTCAGTTACAACCTGCAGAATTATGCAAAATATTTGTGAACCTCGCTTTGGCAAAATACCTGTCATCCCTGGATCTTAATTTTAAAAAGCTCCGTTCACAATTGATAGCAGCATCATTGGTATTGGTCCCTGCGATCCTGACCATTCTTCAAAGTGAGACCGGATTGGCCCTGGTATATTTCTCTTTTTTCCTGGCCATGTACCGGGAAGGGCTCCCATCTGTCATCCTGGTGATAGGGTTCTCCGTTGCAGTGCTTGTAATCATGACATTATTGATTGACCAGAACATGTTGGCCATCATCCTTACCCTTGCTGCCATTGGCATTTCCTATGCAGCCAAAAAGCAAATCAAAAGGGATAGGTCTGTATTGGTAATGATTGTTGCCATTTGGGTTGTTGCAGTAGGCATTCAACGCTTTGCAGTACCTTATTTTTTCAACAATGTTTTGAAACCTTATCAGGTTCAGCGCATATACGCTACAGTGGGAAAGGATTTTCAAGTAGACACCGAATCCATGAGTGAGGAGGATATCAAAAAAATGGATGAAAAGAAAAAAGCAGGCAATTACAATGTGAAGCAGAGCAAGATTGCCATTGGTTCAGGTGGGTTCTGGGGAAAGGGATTGATGAAGGGTACCCAAACACGGTATGATTTTGTACCGGAACAAAGGACTGATTTCATTTTTTGTACCGTTGGTGAAGGATTCGGATTTGCAGGAAGTATAGTGTTGTTGGGGCTTTATCTTTTCATGTTGTTCAGGATTATCCGCTTGGCAGAAAGACAAAGAAGTACATTCAGCAGGGCCTATGCCTATGGTGTTGCATCTGTATTCTTTTTTCATGTCTTCATCAACATAGGGATGACCATTGGGGTTGTTCCAGTGATCGGCATAACCCTGCCCTTCATGAGTTATGGGGGCACTTCCCTGATCACTTTTTCAGTACTGTTGTTCATTTTAATACGGCTTGACGCTGACCGTCAAATGGTAATCCGCTAATAAAAAATATGAAAGTTATACCCCTTTCCGAAGGTTCATTTACAATCGATCATACCAAAATATTCCTGCCATTTGACACTGCCAAAGACGACCTTCAACAGCGATCCAGGGGAAGTTTGTTGGTGGAAATCCAGCCCTTTTTGGTTGAAACCAAAAATGATTTGATTCTCCTGGATACAGGCTTGGGGTTTTCTGAGAATGGAGTGCTTCAATTGTACCATAATCTTGCTGTTCATGGGTATTCACCCAGTGATATTACCATGGTGTTGATGAGCCATTTGCACCGGGATCATGCGGGAGGGATTACAGTTAGGGATTCTTATAGTGGTCTTTCCCACCTGAGTTTCCCCCACGCGGACTATTTTATCAATGAAAGGGAACTTGATTTTGCATTGCATGCAGGCAATGCATCTTATGATGCCGACAGGCTTGCCATATTGGAGGGTAATGATCATGTTCACATGATGGGTGAGCATGGTGTTATAAACGGATATATCCAGCATGAACTATCTGCTGGCCATTCCCCATTTCACCAGGTTTTTTGGATCAGGGAGGAGAATGAGGTTGTTTTTTTTGGTGGAGACGAAGCTCCCCAGCTGCAACAGATGAAGACCAGGTTTGTGGCAAAATATGACCATGATGGCAAGAAAGCCATGGAGCTTAGGCAAAAATGGTGGGAGTTGGCCAAGGAAGAACACTGGCAATTTCTTTTCTACCATGATATTACAACGCCTGTGTATTCAAACATTCAAGTAAATAATTAGCAAAAATGTAATATTTAGATTACTTGCCATGGGTATTTTTGAAATGGCATATAAAAAAAGAGGCCAGCTCTAAAAAGAGCCAGCCGTTGCTAACCTATGAAAAACACCGAGTTAAAATTACATTATTATAAATTACAATCAAAACAAAAACCAGGAGTATTAAAACCCTTTTTTGCGGGGTTCACGTTGATTTTTTTCTGACTGTCGCTTCTGAAACTCACGTCTGACCAATGATTTAAATTCTTCTTCTGCCCCAAAAACTTTGTTTGCCCTTTCATGGCTCATCACTTTGGTAAAATCTTCTCTGTATTTCTTTCTGATGTCCAGCATTTTTTGTTGTTTCTCCAGGTGATCTCCAGCTTTTCGCTCTCCTGCCATGCCTTTTAAATCATTCCTGTATTGGTTGAAAACAGGCCAGAATTTCTGGGCCTCATCAGGGGAAAGATTCAATTCCTTTGTGATGAAGGCCATTTCCATGGCTTGGATTTTTTTGATCTCAGATGCCCTAGAATCCCGATCAGGTTTTATGGATTGCGCCTGTAAACCCATGCCAAGGATCAGCAATGCAATAAGGGAAAATGATGTTTTCATGACTGTTAATGGTTTTTATTTAGTTGAGTGAGTGTACATCTCCTAAACCATCTTGGTTCATATACAATGAGATGTCTTTATCAGGGATTTCTTGCAATATTTCTTTGATTGTTTCTCTGCTCATGTCAACCAAAAGGTTGGAAGCTGTATCTACTTGTTCATTTTCATTTGTTTCCGCTACAGACAAATTGTCCATTTCCTCCAAGTACATGGCAATGGCATCGGGAGAAATCTTTTGTTGAAAAGTTTCTGTTTCTTTTGGCAGGCCAGCCAACTGATTTCCGTTTTCTGTTTTGGAAACAAAAAATACAGTGGCAATGATTCCCAATAGGCAGGCGGCCGCAGCATATTTTACCCATGACCCAACCCTCTTCATACCAATAACAGCAGCCTGATTCCCTGGTATTTCAACTTTCAGGTTGTTGAAATAATCCTCAGGAATGGTGTAGGGATTTTCATGTTTCAGGGACTTGAGCAAGGGGGGGAGTCCGGTCAAATCCTGTTCAGCACCTTCATTTAAGATGGTCTCCATCAGGCGGGTGGGGAAACGGTCAAAATAATCCTGGGGTAGGGAAAAAGGGGTGCTTTTCGGCAGTTGGGCAACGTCCTGGCTAAGTGAAGCTAATTCGGATGATATGGTATTTAGGCTAGGCATGTAATGATTAGACGATGTCTATTGCAGAGGGTTTAATGGTTCAGGATATATTCTTCTATTTTTTTGACAGCATGGTGGTAGCTGGCTTTGAGGGCTCCGACAGAGGTGTCAAGGATGATGCCCATTTCCTCGTAGGGCATCTCATCAAAATAGCGCAGGTTGAATACAATGCGTTGTTTTTCAGGCAACTGTTGGACGGCCAGCTGTAATTTCCAGATGGCTTTGTTCTCATCAAACCCTTTTTCACTCTGCATTTTGTTTTCCAGGCTTTCACTTACATCATCAAAGGATACGGAGCTCCTTCTTTTTTGCTGTTCAAGATAGGTCAGGGACTCATTGACAGCAATGCGGTAAATCCAGGTATACAATTTAGCATCTTCCCTGAAATTATTCAATCCATTCCAGGCCTTGATGAAAACATTTTGCATCACATCATCCGCATCCTGGTGTGTAATCACTATTCTCCTTATTTGCCAGTAAATCTTTTCCTGGTATTTTTTTACGATGGAAGTAAATGCCTTCTCCTTGTGCTGGGCATCCTTGAATAACCTGACCAATTCGTTATCGTCCAGCTCGGGTAACATTTTTTAAGATTTCTTTCTTGCCATCGCTTTTTCAGCTGCAGCAACAATGAACTCGGTATCCAATCCGTATTTTTTGAGCAGTTCGGTGGGCTTTCCACTCTCTCCGAAAGTATCCTGGGTGCCAATCATTTCAATTGGAATGGGGAATGATTTAGCTGCAGTTTGGGCAATGCTGTCGCCCAATCCACCCAATACATTGTGTTCTTCTGCAGTTACTGCACAACCAGTCTTTCTGATGGAGGCAATGACAGCCTCAGTGTCCAGGGGCTTGATGGTGTGGATATTGATGATCTCGGCATGTATTCCTTTTTCCTTGAGGATCCTACCCGCTTCAATGGCTTTCCAAACCAGGTGTCCACAGGCAAAAATGCTCACATCACTTCCTTCTGAAAACTGTTGGGCCTTGCCCACTATAAAAGGTTCGTCTGCATTGGTAAAGATGGGCCAGACAGGCCTTCCAAACCTTAGATACACTGGTCCTTCATAATCTGCAATGGCGATAGTAGCGGCTTTTGTTTGGTTGTAATCACAGGGTACAATCACCGTCATGCCTGGCAACATTTTCATCAGTCCGATGTCCTCAAGAATCTGATGGGTTGCACCATCTTCTCCCAGGGTCAAGCCTGCATGTGATGCACAAATTTTTACATTCTTGCCAGAGTAGGCCACCGATTGCCTGATTTGGTCATAGACCCTGCCCGTAGAGAAATTGGCAAATGTTGTAGTAAAGGGGATTTTTCCTCCAATCGTTAATCCGGCTGCAATGCCAATCATATTGGCTT
Source organism: Bacteroidota bacterium (assembly GCA_046051375.1). Taxonomy (GTDB): domain Bacteria; phylum Bacteroidota; class Bacteroidia; order Chitinophagales; family Chitinophagaceae; genus Pollutibacter. The sequence continues at coordinate 8,879 of JBJOOI010000027.1, forward strand.
CTGCAATACCACATTGGATAAAACGTTCAGGGAAAGATTTGATGAAAGCATTGAGCTTCATTGACCCTGCTAAATCAGCTGTCAGGGCAACTACATTGGGATTGGATTTACCCAATTCAAATATTCCATCTCCAAAACCGCTTCTAGTGTCCTTCTGTCCTGTTACTTGAATGGCATCCAACATGTTGATCAAACTTTGCTGCAAAATAACATTAAATCGGGGGTTATTTTGGCTGCAAATGGTTAATTTTTTGCCTTAATTCAAGCGGTAAGCCCTTAGGTCCAGGTGGGTGGGTTGATTTTCCATGTATTGCTCCCATTTCCAAGCGCTGGTCATGATGTCATGAACAGTAAACTTTGGAGACCATCCCAGTTCATTTTTAGCCTTGTCGTTGTTGGCATAGATAGCGATAACATCACCAGGTCTTCTGCTGCCAATTACATAATTCAACTGCTGGCCGGTGCTTTCTTCAAAAGCCTTGATGGATTCAAGCACGGTAATCCCATCTCCTGAGCCAAGGTTAAAAACCTCGCAGTTGTTTGCATTTTTCTTATTCAGCAGAAAGTCAACCGCCAGGGTATGGGCATGGGCCAGGTCGCAAACATGGATAAAATCCCTTACACAAGATCCGTCTCTGGTGGGATAGTCATTGCCAAATACAGTCAATTGAGGTATTTTTCCAATGGCGGTTTGTGTGATGACAGGTGTAAGGTTCTGGGGCTTATCTATGGGTAGTTCACCTATCAAAGAGGAAGGATGTGCCCCTGCGGGATTGAAATACCGCAGCAAAATGGAATTGGTTGTTTTGTTTGATGCTGCAAATGCCTCAATCATTTGTTCGCCCATTTGTTTGGTCAGCCCGTAAGGGGATTCTGCATTCTTTCTGGGTGTCGTTTCAGTCACAGGAATTGCATCAGGATTTCCATATACAGTACAGGAGGAAGAAAAAACAAAATTGGGGATCCTGAATTCCTCGATGCAACGCAAAATATTGATCAGGGATCCCATGTTGTTGTGAAAATACAGCAGTGGTTTTTCGACAGACTCTCCAACTGCCTTGTAGGCGGCAAAATGAATTACTCCTTCAATGGTGTTATTTTCTTCAAATATGGCCCTTGTCTCATCATAATTGCACAGGTCAACTTTGTAGTTTTTGACCTTTATTCCCGTTATTTTTTCAACCCC
>JBJOOI010000028.1:0-10061 GCA_046051375.1 Bacteroidota bacterium
GTTGAAATATAGGTCTGGGTTCCTTTGCTTGAATCTGGATTGGTATGAAACTGTGTGCCATAGGCCTTGATGGCTTCCATCCTTTGCTCAAATACATCGCTGATATCTACCACTAAATCCGGTTCATAAAACCTGTCCTGGATATAGTGCAATACTTGTTTGGGCCTCCACCTTTTTTGTGGCTGTCCGTTCTCGTCAAAGGTTTCGACTTTACTAAGCCCTGAAAGGAAGGCAGCGTCCACCACCAATCGGCCTGCTCTTCCATGATCAGGATGGCGATCGTCCAAAATATTGGCCAGTATCACTTCAGGCTGGTATTTTCTGATGGCCTGGATCACCTTCATCTGGTGTTCCTCATCGTTCTTAAAAAATCCGTCCCGCATGCCGAGGTTTTCTCGAACAGACAAACCCATCACTTCCGCAGCCTTGGCTGCTTCAGCATAGCGGGTTTCAACGGTTCCTCTTGTACCCAGCTCCCCTTCAGTAAGGTCAACAACACCTGCGGCATTGCCTTTCCGGACTTCATTGATCAAAGTGCCTGAAGCACTGAGTTCCACATCATCCGGATGAACCCCGATTGCCAATACGAAAAGTTTCATGTATTATTTTTACTTCGCAAAGATACAGAATCAGGAAGCATGTCCATACATCCTTGCCACCTCGAGAACGATTTGTTCCATTTCGGCGTCCTCCCCTTTGGGATCATAGTTTTGCTTGAGGCTGCCACCAAATACCCAGGCAATGGTCTGCCAAAATTTAGCAGAAAAGCCCCCCTTGTATTCCTTTACAAGTTCGTAACAGGTATTATTGGTTTCACGGTTGATGAGTTTCATCAGGATCTTTCCCTGATAAACAGAAAGATTGGTCAAGGGCTCGGTAAATTCTTTTTTCAGTACTTTCTCTCTGGAGTTAAGGTATTGCTTGCGCTTCTTTTCATCAAGGATATGCGCTAGACTGCTGTTGACATCATTGATGATATAACTGGCTTTTTTCGCATAAGGATAGGTAACATACACTGCATTCCTTAGCCTGGTCCATTCCCGGTTGGCCTTTCGCTGCGCATTGGACATCTTTCCCCAAACCATCACCATGTCCAGCTGTGCATAAGTCATGGTGTCACCTTCATAAACAATATAGGGCACGACCAAGGTATCATTTGGACCATAGCGGGACTGTCCCAATGATGGAAGGGAGAAAAAGACAAACAATATGAAAATCAACCTGCGCACATCCAAATGTAAGAAAGTTGAGGGATGTTATACTGCGTAAAGCTTGCTCTTTATCCTGAAATACATGCTGATCATGAAGCCAATGACCATGATTACCGTTCCCAGCCAAACCAGGTTGATCCAGGGAAAGCGATAGGCTTTTAGGGTAATGTAGCGCATCATTGTATCAGATTCTTTTACGCCAAGCTCAACTGCACCTGAGGGCTGTTTGACCAGTGACAAAATCAGGTTCTGCTCCATGATGGAATCTGTCTTGCCTGAAGCACTACCATCTTTGATAAAATGAGCAGGCGTTGCAGAAAACTTACGTCCCTCTTTGGAATAGACAGAAAGTTCAGAGAGCCAGGCGCTATCTACCAATGGAAGGTCTTTGCTGTCAAATCTATTGGCAGCCAACAACCTGTCCACAACCACAAATCCATTCGAGTAAAAAACAGTATCACCTTCATTCACGGGCTTGAAACGGAAGCTTGCGGTATCTTTTACATTGCCAGGATTCAACCAGGAGGTAATGTAAACAAATACGTCATTGGACAGGTAATGCTTAGAACCGGGATTGGATGAAAGCTGCTCACCGCCCTCCGCTTTCATCAAAAATGCATTGGGCATGATTTCAAATTCATCAGTGATGCTGTTATCGGTAGAATCAGTTTTGATGAATTTTATCTTGAAATAAACCTTGTTGTTTTTTGTCTCCGTGGAATCTCCCAAATAGGTAACTGTATACTTACCCATAGGTGTTGGTATGTTATAGATAAGGGTGGTGTTCTCTAAGGGATCCTCATCCCCACCCTTTGCATCCTTCAAACCTGAAACAGCAAGACCAGTGCGGTTTTCAGACATCAACTCCTTTTTGGCTGATGAAATCAGGATACCCACCAACATCATTGCAAAACCAAAATGGGTGATGGAGGCTCCTGCCGCTTTCATCTTCCCTTTCAATACCACAAACACATAACTTGCATTGGCAATCACCGCATAGATCGATGTCCAAAGGGCAAGGTGGATGGCCACAAGAAAACCGGCACCATATTTATCATAATCAATCCCTCCAAAAATACTGACCAAGGCGGCCAGTACTGCTGAAATGATGGTAGGAATAAGGAGCTTTGACCAAATGTATTTTCGGGTGGTAGTTTTGTACTTGAAGTATTGGGTGAAAGCAGTAAGCAGCCCTATGATGATGGCCACAAGTACCATGATCCTGTTGTAGACATATTCTACGTCTTTTCCTATGGCCCAGCTTGTTCCAAACAATTTATTGAAAAAGGGAAGTGAAGTGAGAACAATAATATAGACGCCGGAAATCAACAACAACAGGGATCCTACAAACATCCAGAACTCACGCGAATTCATGCTTTCTTCCTTCACCACTACAGGAATATTTTTCCTGTCTCTCCAATACAAGGCCAAAGGAAGGAAAATAAAGAACAACTGCATGATGACCAGGTGCCAATACAGCGTACTTCCTTCTCCTGTAAATGAGTGAACGGAAGTATCTCCCAACACGCCTGTACGGGTCAGAAAAGTAGAATACAAAACCAGTAAAAAAGAGAGGCAGATGAACAGGTAACTGGCTTTCAAGGAATAACCTGTGCTTTGGAAAATCAACAGCGTATGGATACCTGCCACCAGCAAAAGCCAGGGCACCATGGAGGCATTTTCAACAGGATCCCAGGCCCAGTATCCCCCAAAAGTCAAAGATTCGTAAGCCCATGCTGCACCCATCATGATTCCCAAACCAAGGATACCTGCACAGAACAATGCCCATGGCATGGAGGGTTTCACCCATCCTGAATGGTCTTTTTTCCACAACCCTGCCACCGCAAAAGCATAGGGCACAACTGAAGAGGCAAAACCAAGGAAGAGTACTGGAGGATGGATGACCATCCAGTAATTCTGCAAGAGAATGTTCAATCCATTTCCGTCAATCAGGTATTTGATCAGGTAGTCTGCGTCTTGAAATATTGGAGCATCTGGGAATTCATTGCGCATCAACACAAACGGATTGGTTCCGATGCGGATATCAAAGAAATAAATTCCTATCAGAAAGCTGGACAAAAACAACTGAACCATGCTCATCACCGTCATGACAGGAAACTCCCATTTCCTGGCCCACTTGATCAAGGCCACCCCGAGCATCGCATTCCAGAAAGCCCAAAGCATAAAGCTTCCTTCCTGGCCTTCCCAGAAACAACTCAACAGATATTGCATGTCCAGACTGCGCTTGGAGTGCTGGTGTGCATATTTGTACTCAAAATAATGGTTGTAAATGATCAGGTAAAGGGTAAAAAACAGACCAATCACTACAACAACGTTGGTCAGGAATGAAATTCTTGCCAGCTTCTTCCAGGAACGCTCATCCAGTATATCCTTGGCACCTGCAGCCTTGAAATTGGCATAGGCCGCAACAAGTGCAGAACAAAATGCAAGCAGGGTAAGAAAATATCCTATCTGTCCTATGAGCAGATGCTCACCGTTATATTTAATCATGTTGATTGGCTGTTTTGTGCGCTATTCTGTTGTCTTTACCGGTGTCTCAGAGACCATGCGGGTTGCTGCAGGGCCTTTTTCATCAGTATATTTAGATGGACATTTAAGGATGATCTCCTGGCATTCAAAGGTCTCACCTACCATGGATCCTTTCATGACCACACGCTGACTTTTTTCAAAATCAGTGGGTTTTGAGTTCTTGTATACGACCTTGGTAGAGGCTCCCAATGAATCTATGGCAGTAAAGGCAAGGTAGTTGGGATCTTTAATGGGATCATATATGACTGCGCTGGTTGTATCCACTTTTGCAATCAGGTGAACAAATTTCCCTTCCTTTTTTCTTGCGGAAGCAATTGAATCGTAGGTACTTATGTCATCCATAAGGGTCAAAAGGGCTGCGATTGCTCCAGCAATCAGGACCAGCCCAAGAATGTGCATTTTTTTCATATTCGACGTATTGGCACAAAGTTAATAAAAAGCAATCTTCTTTTAGTTTAATTTGCGTTGGTTTAATGAAAAAACTGCCTTAGCCACACGTATAATTACCCTTACAATGATCGCAGATTTATCCCGGTTCGACCCTAATGGGGTCAGTATAGCGAATAATAACCTATTCGGACTTCCTTATACCAATGAAAACGCTGAGCTGATCATCATTCCCGTTCCCTGGGAGGTTACGGTGAGTTTCAAGTGTGGAACTGCCCGTGCGCCCGAGCAAATTCTCCGGGCCAGCCTACAGGTCGATCTTTATGACAGCCAATTCCAAAACAGTTGGAAGAAAGGCGTTTTTATGGAGGCTGTTGACAAGAAGATGTTGCTGAAAAACGACTTCCTCAGAAAGGAAAACGAGCTTTACCTCAACTTCATCAATTCTGGAGAGAAAATCGAGACCAACAAATTCATGTGCAAAACCCTGAAAGAAGTCAATGAAGGCTGTGCCATGATCACTGAGTGGGTTTACGAAAAATGCACTGAACAGTTGAACAGGGGAAAAAAAGTTGGACTTCTAGGAGGAGACCATAGCATTGCATTCGGCTTTATCAAAGCACTTGCAGAGAAGCACGAAAATTTCGGCATCCTGCAAATTGATGCACACTGCGATTTGCGAAAGTCTTACGAGGGCCTGGACCATTCTCATGGATCGATCATGTACAATGTGCTCAACAGCTTTCCCAACGTCACCAAACTGATACAATTGGGCATCCGCGATTATTGTGAAGCTGAATGGAATTATATCTGCGACAGTGAATTCCGTGTTGTCACTTACCTCGAAAGGGAAATCCGCGAGCGACAATTTGAAGGAATTACCTGGGCACAGCTTTCAGACGAAATCATCAATCAATTGCCACAGAATGTCTACATCAGTTATGACATTGACGGATTGGACCCCAAGCTATGCCCTCATACGGGAACACCCGTCCCTGGTGGATTTGAAATGGAGCAACTGAGCTATCTCTTTAAAAAAATCCTTACCAGCGGCAGAAAAATCATTGGTTTTGACCTCAGTGAAACCGGCACCAGCAAAGATGGCTGGGATGAGAATGTTGGTGCACGCGTCCTCTTCAAAATGTGCAACCTTATGTTGAGCGACAACTGATCTTATGGGAAAGCAAAAAATACACGACTATGTGGTGGTCCTGAAAAACCACAACAGAAAGACCATTGAAATGACAGGCTGGTTGTTGACTTTATTGGCCATCATCATTTTTTTGGTCAACATCTATGAAAGCCCCACAGACTGGGGAATCTTTTTCTCCCTTTTTGTCCTCATAGGCCTGACCGCTTCGAACTTTGTAGACAAACGGAAAAAGAAGAAAATTAGTTTTACCACCATCCTCGTGTGTGCAGGGGTTGGCCTCAAGATTTTTACATTAACTGAATATGTCGGCAGCCTCCTCATCCTTGCTGGAATCGTTGAAAAATACCTCAGCAAAAACAAGGAAATCGGTTTTTCAGAGGCTGGAATTGTCATGAGTGGCTTATTCCCTAAACAAATCAGCTGGTCTGAATTGAACAACGTCATCATCAAAGATGATTTGCTGACCATGGATTTCAAGAACAACAAAGTTTTTCAACGCTATACAGATGACGAGGAAGATGATGAGTATGAGGTGGAGAGTGATGAGTTTAATGAATACTGTCTGGGGAGGTTAAAGGTTTAAGCCTTAAATTTGCAGATGCCTATTTCACAATCGCCTTATCTACTTTACTCAGACGGAAAGGGAAATATTTTTGAGGATGAAACCCTTTACGCTGTTGGGCGTGCGGGTTGGGATGCATTTCCTGTAGAACTTGAAGAGTGGATCAAGCTTCCAGATGGTGGTTCCCTTTATGAATTGCCCGGCAGAAAAGGCATTGGTATAGATGTGGAAACAGGCGACATGCGTTTGTGTGAAAAGGGCTGGGCAGTTGCGGCCTTTATCCCTCCAGCCCATACCGGCACTTTCATCGCTGCTTTTGAAACGGCCGCCGATGCAGAAACCCTTCCCCTGTTTTGTTATACTGCAGCGGGATGGTACAATGAGGAATTTTATGTTACTGCAGTTCGGATTGAGCAAGATATTCGCCAGGAGTGTGCCGGTTATGACGCTGAAAAAATCGAACTGGGTGTAGAGCAAATGTTGAAAACCTATCCCAACAACAGGCTGGTTAGCCATCTTGCTGAAACCTGTTGCAGAACCTATACCTGCCCTGCAGCCAGAAACTATTTTATTGGCCGATGGGAATGCCCTATCCCCACCTCCCCTGCCTGCAACTCCAATTGCATTGGCTGTATCTCTTTTCAGCCAGAGGCAGAATCCATCACTTCTCCACAAGACAGGCTGCAATTCAAACCATCGGCAGAAGAGATTGTGGAGTTTACCGTGCCCCATCTCACGGACGCACCTTTCCCATTGGTCAGCTTTGGCCAGGGTTGCGAAGGTGAACCCCTCCTGATGTGGGAAACCATTCGGGTAGCCATCAAAGAAATCAGAAAACATACTTCTCGCGGAAGCATCAATATCAATACCAATGGATCCATGCCCAAGGCGGTGAGAGCCCTTTGTGAAGCAGGCCTCGACTCGATCCGCGTTAGCACCAATTCCCTTCAAAAATCATGGTACGAAAGATATTACCGCCCCAACAACTACCAGTTTGAAGATATTATTGAAAGCCTGAAAATACTGGATGAGTTCGGCGGATGGAGTTCCATCAATTATTTCGTGTTCCCCGGCATGACGGACACTGAAGCAGAATACGAAGCCCTGCGAAAAGTGATCAGGGAAACCAACCTTAAAATGATCCAGTGGCGCAATTTCAATATTGATCCAGACTGGTACCTTACCAGAATGGGCATTGCCGAACCCTTTGAAATCATGGGCATCAGAAACATGATGGAGATGATCAGGGAAGAATTTCCAACCCTTAAATTCGGCTATTTCAATCCGCCAATGGAAAGGATCAAAGGGGATTTTGAGAAGGATTTTGCGCAGTGGGGATAGGGTTTTGGATTAGGAGAGAATGAGGTTGTCGGCAGAAGGCTGATCTCCCATTAATTTTAACAAGAAAAATTGGGTTTAAATTTAAAAACAATCGAACTTCAAATAACCCATAAGTCATAACCCTTCATGCCCAATTTCGAGAACGAAAAAAACCTCAAAGCGAGTGCCTATACCCTGTTGATTGTCGGGGCAATACTGGCATTGTGTTTTATCGTTTCCTGGGCGCCACCGGTTGCTCCTCCCCTGCCTGATGACGAGGGCATGGAAGTGAATTTAGGTGATAGTGAAACAGGGCAAGGCGACATTCAACCCCTGATTCCAGGAGAACCTTCCGCTGAAACCGAGGAATCAGTCAGTACTCCACCACAAACAACGCCTGTTCAAGCAGCTGAAAAAGAAATAGAGACCAACGACGAAGACAAAGAAGCTCCACCCGTCGTTGCCAACAAGCCGAAAGACAAACCCAAAGATAAACCCGTAGTAAAGCCGACCCCGGAACCAGCAAAGCCCGCTCCTCAACCGAAGGAAGAAGCCAAACCCGTGGAAACACCTCCGGCCCCAAAACCAAAATATGTTTACAAGGGTAACGCCAATGGTCAGGGCGGAAACAATGCTACGGTGCTACAACAAAGCAGTGGTCAAGGCATTGCTGGAGGAAAAGGCGACCAGGGCAAAATCAATGGAGACCCCAACTCCGACAGTTATACCGGAAATGGAGGTTCAGGATCTGGCGGCGTATCTGTTTCCAGGGGGCTGCAAGGCAGAAAAATCAACAGGTACCCCTCCTTCGAAGATGAGTTCAGTGAAAACGCAAAAGTGGCGGTAGACATCAAGGTTGATAACCGCGGCAACATCATCTCAGTTGCTATTCAACCAAGAGGAACCACCACCAGCAACGCTTCCATGAAAGCCATTGCCCTTCAAAAGGCCCGTCAACTAAAATTCAATTCCAATGAAGATGGACCGGAAGAGGATTTGGGAACAATTGTTTTCAATTTCCGGATCAGGAATTAAAATATTTACGATATTTGCAGCAGTAAAAAATTAATCATGGACAAGAGAATACATACACTGATTTTCCTTTTTGTAATTTATTTCACGATCGCTGTAACGGCTGTCTTGTTTGTCCCGTTTCAAAAATTCATCACCATGTTCCTTTTCGGAACTTCCGGCATATTGATTTTCCTTGGATTCTTTGGCCTATGGATACTGAAAAGCCAGAAAGACTAAAGATTCCAGCGCTTTTACATTTCGACAAAAACATCTTTATTATAAAAAAAGACCAGAGAAATCTGGTCTTTTTTGTGCTGTAAAGTGAATCATTAAAAGAAAAATGCCCTGATGAAATTCATCAGGGCATTGGTATTGTTGATCAGAGTTCGAGCTTCCAGCCTTCCCTGTATTCCCTTTTCACAAATTGGTTGGCAGGATCAAAGTTGGTAATCTGCATGTTTTTGGCATCCCAGAGCAACTTCTTTCTACCAAGGTATTTATCGGTCCATCCTTTGAGGTTGGGATTTTTCATCATCCAGCTCCTGATGGCCAGGTTACCAATCAAAATGCTTTCTGTAAAAGGACCTGCAAACTCAAACGGAGAGCTGGTCTTTCCTTTTCCATAACCTGCGATACAGGCGTTAACCCACTGGAGGTAATGCCCTTCCGGAACACGCTGTATGGTTTCTTTTGGCATTTTAACCTCTTTCATCAGTTTGGTAGGCAACAACCTTGGGTTGGCACCATAACAATCTGCAAGCAGTTTACCCTTGGTTCCGATGAAGAGAACACCACCGTCCCAGTTTCCGAATGCTTCTTCTGGAAGCAGCTCATCAGGACGCTGTGGCAACAATCCACCATCGTACCAGGATACCTTGATATCCCCTTTCTTGCCATCTGTTCTTGGATAGGTCAGGTGGATAATGGTTGAAGGAGGACAGGCGTCTGTGTTCGCGGTATCATCCCACATTCCTTTCCAGATGGAAGCCACAGAGCATTCTACATCAGAAGGATAAAGAATAGGGAGGCAACGAAAAACAGGATCCATGATATGGCAGGCCATATCACCCAATGAACCTGTACCAAAAGCCCACCATCCTCTCCAGTTGAAAGGAAGATAAGCAGGGTTGTATTCAATGGACTTGGCAGGTCCGAGCCATAGGTCCCAATTCAATTCCTTCGGGATATCAAACTTGCCAGTAGGCGTTGGGATGCCCTGTGGCCATACCGGCCTGTTGGTCCAGCACTGTACATGGGTAACTTCTCCAATCATACCCGCCTGTATCATTTCCTGTGAAGTCCTGACACCGTCGCCAGATCCACCCTGGTTTCCCATTTGGGTAACCACCTTGTATTTCTTGGCAGCTTCGGTGAGGATGCGGGCTTCGTAAATATCATGGGTCAGTGGCTTCTGCGTGTACACATGCTTGCCCAGTTGCATGGCGGCTATGGTTGCAACAGCATGTGTGTTATCCGGTGTTGAAATGGAACAGGCATCGATGTTGTTCTTCTCCTTTTCAAGCATTTCACGGAAATCGTGGTAATAGTTGGCGTTGGGATAGGCTTTTCTGCTTTTGGCTGCTGCACGATCATCCACGTCTGCCATGGCAACGATTGATACGTTCGGGCTCTTGGCAAATTCAGCAAGATCGCTCTCTCCTTTTCCACCTGCACCGATGCCGGCAATGCGGAGCTTATCACTTGGGGCAACATGGCCCTTACCGAGCACGTGACGAGGAACAATGGTGAAGGCAGCCATTCCCATGGCACCCGCTTTGATGAATTTTCTTCTTTGGAGGTTTTTGTTGGACATGATAATCGTTGATTGATGGATATATGATGGGGTTAAAGAATCAAATTGATA
>JBJOOI010000029.1:0-10040 GCA_046051375.1 Bacteroidota bacterium
TGTCCATGATCGGCCGCTTCAACATCGAAAGCGGGAGCTATAATTTCAATTTCCAGGATGTGTTCAAGAAGCCATTCAAGCTATTGGGTGGCGGCAGAAGCTATATCAGCTGGACAGGAGACCCCCTGAATGCTGAAATCAATATTGATGCACTTTACACAGCAGAAAAAGTAAGAATGAGCACCTTGTTTACTGACCCCAGCAGTTCAACTGTTTCTGGTGTCAGCGCCGATGTACTTCGGGAAATCAGTGATGTGGAAGTACGTTGCAACCTTTCTGGGACTTTATCCAGCCCCAACCCTACCTTTCAGATTGCCATCCCTCAAAACAGTACGGTCAGGAACAATGCAACGATTGACAGCAAACTAAAAAACATCAACCGCGACCCCCTTGAGGTGAGCAAGCAATCCACCTATCTGATCGTTTTCAAGAGTTTTGCCCCGCAGGCAGCAGTTGTTTCGAGCAATCTCAACAGTGAGCTGCTCAACACAACCATTTCCGGTGTCATCAACGGAATTCTTGCCAGCAGTGTCCAAAACTTTTTTTCAAAAGTCCTGGGTTCTTCCGTTGATGTAAATTTCAACTATTCAAGGACCAATACTAGTATCAGCGGCGCTACTGGAAATACCGGTAGCGGACAGAATAACTTCAGGGAAAATGTGAGCCTGCAATTTATCAAATCCATGTTGGACGATAAACTCATCATCACCTTTGGCAGTGATTTTAATTTTGCAGCTGCAGGGGGAAATACGTTTACCAACAGTTCCCAATCATTTCTTTTTCTTCCCGATGTAAATGTTGAATATAAGATTACGCCTGATGGCAAGTTCCGGACTTCCTTCTTTTACAGAAGTAGTTTTGATGTGCTGTCCACTTCAGGAAAACGGGACCGCACCGGAGGCAACGTATCGTTCAGGACAGAGTTTGACAGGTTTTTTGAACGTAAAAAGCGACTTTAATGCTCAGGGTTCACATTATTTTGCGCTAAAACTGCGCTGTTGAAGCTGACAATGGGATATTTAGTGCACCTTTGTGAACCAAAATGGGCAAGATTTGTTAACATTTTTTTATGGATTTTAGCCTTTAAATCGTAAAATTTGCATTCGAATTAAAAAACAGTTTATGAGAAGACATTTTTTCAGCTTAGTTCTCACGCTTTTCGTTTTCCTGGGAGCCTCGGCGCAGGTAACCACCAGTAGCATCAATGGTATTGCAAAAGATGCTTCCGGCAAGGCTTTGGAAGGTGCTACCATCACGGCAGTACACACCCCATCAGGAACATCCTACAGCACAGTTGCCAAAAAAGAGGGTGTATTTACCCTTCCCAATCTCAGGATCGGTGGGCCTTACACTGTTAAAGTTAATTTTGTAGGATTTGGCACACTTACAGTGGAGAGCATCAACCTCCTTCTGGGTGAACCATTTTTCATCAATGCAGTTCTTGGGGTAGCTGAAACTACCTTGAATGAAGTAACTGTTACGGGAAAGAAAAGTAAATTTTCTACTGACAAGACTGGCGCCTCTACCAATGTAGGTGTTCGTCAAATCCAAACCCTTCCCACCATCTCAAGAAGTATTACTGACTTTACCCGTTTGACTCCACAGGCAAACGGAAGCAGCTTTGGAGGTAGAGATGGACGCTACAACAACATCCAGGTTGACGGCGCCAACCTCAACAATAACTTTGGACTCAGTTCAGACCCTCTTCCAGGAGGCGGCAATCAACCCATCTCCCTTGACGCTTTTGAAGAAATCTCCGTTAATATTGCCCCCTTCGATGTAAGGCAGGCAGGTTTCACCGGAGCTGGTATCAATGCAGTAACCAAGAGTGGAACCAACACCTTCAAGGGTTCTGCATACCGCTACAATAGAAACCAGGATTACAATGGTACCAAGGTTGGTAATACTAAACTTCCACCAGCAGCCCTCTCTGAAAGCCAGAGTTTTGGCTTCACATTGGGTGGCCCCATCATCAAAGACAAACTCTTCTTCTTTGCCAGTGCTGAGAGGGAAACCCGTGAATTCCCCGGTATTCCATTTACGCCAACTGGTGGAACAGGTGCCGGTAACCAATCCACTACTTCTGTAGATTCATTGAAGAAGTTTTCTGACTTCCTCAGAACAAAATATGGTTATGAGACAGGCTCTTATGATAATTTCCAGAATTTCATGTCTGAGAACACCAAAATCCTTGCCAAAATTGACTGGAACATCAGCAAAATCCACAAATTGACTGTTAAGTACAATGAAATGGTGAGCGAAAACGACCAGCAATTGAACGGAAGTTCAGTGCCCAATGGAGGTGGATTTGTTGTGACTGGCAGAACAGGAACACAGGCCCGTCTTCCCCAAAACAGGTTCGGACTGCTATCCATGTCTTTCCAAAATTCCAACTTCCGTTTCAAGGATATAGTGAGGTCTGGAACATTTGAATTGAACTCTAATTTTGGAGGCAAGTTCTCCAACCAGTTCCTTGCCACGCTCACCAAGATCCAGGCTACCCGTTCTTCAGGAAGCAAGTTGTTCCCTTTCATTGATATATTCAATGGTACTACTGGAAACAATTACATGAGCGCTGGTTACGAGCCCTATTCCTACAATAATGATGTAATCAATGATGTATACAGCGTAACCAACAACTCTACCTGGTACAGGGGTAAGCATACCATCACAGCAGGTGGTTCTTATGAGTACCAGCGTGTAGGTAACATGTTTATGCCTGCTTCTCAGAGCTACTACGTCTTCAATACATTGAATGATTTCATCACCAACCAGGCTCCCGTTTACTATGCCTACACCTATTCATTGGTTCCTGGTCAGAAATCCATCTATTCGGCTGAATTAGAAATCGGTCAATTGGGTGTTTATGCACAGGATGATATTGCAGTAAGCGATAACTTCAAGTTGACTTTGGGCATCAGGGGTGATGTTCCCATTTACCATAGCCAACCATTGGAAAACCCAAGGATTACTGAACTGAAGTTCCCTGACCAAAGTGGTAACCTTGTAAGCTACAACACCGGATCTTTCCCCAAGAGCAAGATGCTCCTTTCACCTCGTATCGGTTTCCGCTGGGATGTGAAAAATGACAAAGACCTCATCATTCGTGGTGGTACAGGAATTTTCACTGGAAAGATACCTTTTGTCTGGCTGACCAATATTCCTACCAACACAGGTATGTACCAGTTCGGTTCAAATGTAACAAATGCAACACCAGCGGGTATAACAGCACTTCAGGGCTTCAAATTTGATCCCAATCCTGACGCCTATGCGAGCAGGTTTCCAACAACTGCAGGAACTTCAGTACCTGCCAATATTGTGGTAACAGATCCAAACTTCAAGTTTCCACAAATCTTCAGAACCAATCTTGCATTCGACCAAAGTATTGGAAATGGATGGACCTGGGGTATGGAAGCCATCTTTACCAAAGATCTCAATGCGATTTCAATGCGCAACCTGAACGAAAAGCCCACCAACGGACAATTGTCAGGACCGGACAACCGCGCACGTTTCAACGCCAATACCAATGCTGAAAGAAGGTTGTATCCAAACCTTACTTCTGCCATTGCCCTAGAAAACACCAGCAAAGGCGGTGGATTCTCTTTCACCACTCAACTTTCCAAGTCATTTAAAAATGGCTTCTACGGATCATTGGCCTATACCTACACCAATTACCTTGATGTAACCTCAAACCCAGGTTCTCAGGCCAGTTCAGTATGGAATGGTAATCCAACCACCGGAACACAAAACTCCCTTCAGTTGTTTAGTGCGGCAGGTGTATTGCCTAACAGAATCATTGGTACATTTTCTTACCGCAAAGAATACCTGAAGCACCTGGCTACAACCATTTCCTTCTTTTATGAAGGAGCAAGCCTTGGAAGGTTCTCCTACGTTGTGAATGGTGACCTAAACTTCGATGGTAACAATACCACCGACCTCATGTATGTTCCAAAGGATGCATCACAAATCATCTTTGTGAATCAGGCTGCAGGAACTGGAATCATAGCTGCAACTGCCCAACAACAGTCTGATGCCTTCTTCAAGTTCATTGGCAACAGCCCTTACCTCAGCAAAAGAATGGGTCAGTATGCCGGACGAAATGAAGCTACGCTTCCTTGGTATGACAGGGTGGATTTCAAAATCCTCCAGGATGTATTCGCCAACATAGGCAAACACAAAAACACCATCCAAGTGAGTCTTGACATCCTCAATTTCACCAATTTCCTGAGCAGCAAATGGGGTGTAGTGAAATCTACCACAGTAAGGAACCCATTGATTTTCGATTCACTGGATCCAGTTTCAGGAGCTCCCAGGTACCGTTTGACCCAAATCGGTGGCCAATTGGTAACACAACCATTACAGGTAGTGAACTCATTTGCCAGCACATGGGGTATGCAATTTGGTGTCAGGTATATTTTCTAATCGAACAAATCAATCTCATAAAAATAACCCCGGAAATTCCGGGGTTATTTTTTTATCCATAAGACATGCGACATTGTCAATCAAAAAGAACATCAATCAGCAATCATGGATTGGATTTCAGCTGTTCTGCAAGGCTTACAAAAGCATCAATTCCCATTGCATCATCCACCAGAAATTCCCCTATTCTTGTCCTTCTGAGCGAAGACAAATAGCCTCCGCAACCCAAGGCATTCCCAAAGTCAAAGGCAAGACTTCTGATATAGGTTCCTGTTGTACAGACGACCCTGAAATCCACCCTTGGCAATTCAATGTTGGTTATCTCAAAGACTGAAATGGTGATCTTTCTGGGCTCCATCTTCACCTCCTTTCCTTTTCTGGCCAAAACATAGGCTGGTGTACCTCCTTTTTTGATGGCTGAATGGGCAGGAGGAATTTGCATGATTTCTCCGGTAAAGGCGGCCGTGGCATTTTTGATCATTTCTCCAGTGAGGTGATCTGTAGCGGATTGAAAAACAGGTTCAGATTCCAGGTCGTAGGTTGGGGTTGTAGACCCAAGGGTAAAGCTGCCTGTATATTCTTTTTCCGCAGCCATGTATTCATTGATCTTCTTTGTAAACTTCCCGGTACAGACAATCAACAACCCGGTTGCCAATGGATCCAATGTTCCGGCATGACCAACCTTGCTCACCCTGGTCAGGATGCGGATTTTCTTTACAACATCAAAAGATGTCCATTGAAGTGGCTTATCCATCAACAGGACACGACCATCCAAAAAGGATTGATTATCGATAGCAGGATGTGAATTTTGCATGGGCGCAAAGGTACAGCGGAAAGCAGGCTGTCTGCAATAAATTTATTGCACGACAAACTTGGTAGAA
Organism: Bacteroidota bacterium; assembly: GCA_046051375.1. GTDB lineage: Bacteria > Bacteroidota > Bacteroidia > Chitinophagales > Chitinophagaceae > Pollutibacter. Next base: position 5,301 of record JBJOOI010000029.1, read on the forward strand.
GCATTGGAAGTGACATCAGTCAGGCGAATCTGGTAGATGCCCGGTGCAAGGGATTGAACATTGATGTCTTCCTGCATTTCCAGGAGGTGGCCGGTTTTGACAATCTGGCCATTTGAAGAGATGATGGCGAAATTCCTGCCGTTGCTGCCTAGGTTTGTATTGACCAGCAATTTGATATTGCCAGATTGGACGGGATTGGGATAGACCACTATATCACGGGCGTTTACAGTAAGGACCTGAGGTTCCATATTGTTGTTCCAGGCCGGAGCAAGTGCTTTGGAATTGAGCAGACTATTTCTTTTGCCATTGATCTCAAACTGTGCCCTCATGGCTGCTTTTTGTCCGGCAGTGAACATGCCCATGCTGGCATCGTTGGTAAAATCCATGAAGTTCATGAACATTTCACCTTCAGCAGTATTGTTGCATTCGGTGGTCTTAGGAAAAACAGGAGTTCCGGAATTTCCACTGCGCTGCTTTGGGGTATCCTCAATGCCATCATCTCCACATTGCTGATCGCCCCAGAGATGCTTCAACCCCATCCAGTGACCAACCTCATGCGTGAGGGTCCTGCCAAGATTGAATGGAGCACTCACCTTACCCGTGGTACCAAAAGCATCATACCTGATCACAATGCCATCAACAGCCCTGTCAGCCCCTGGGAAAGTAGCATATCCGGTCAGACCGGGAACAGTATTGCAAACCCAAATATTCAAATACGATCTTGCATCCCAGGTAGTGCTGCCACCTTCTGCCAGGTACTTGATTTTGTTGTCATCAGACCACATCAATCTGTTGCTTCTCTTTCTTATGATACCCGTGGTAGACTTCCCCATGGGATCGGTCTTGGCCAGTTCAAATCGAATGCTGGTGTTGGCTGCCAGCTTGGCAAAAACGGAAGGAACCTTGGAAAAATCATTGTTTGACTTTGCAAAGTCTGCATTGAGGGAGGTAATCTGGGAAATGATTTGTGCTTCGCTGATATTTTCTGTTGCGTTATTATAAACTACATGAACCACCACAGGGATGGTAATGATTTTTTCTGGAGACATGCTGTTGCTCTGCCCGGAAATAACAGGCATGAGAGTATAGGCAGCACTACTGCAATTGCGTTGAGCATTGACACTCAATACACTGATGAAAGACAAGAATAGGATGAAAAGCCTCATAATTACCGTTTGGAGATGAGGTTTTTCTAAGAGATTGAATTATTGGGGTAATTCTAAGGATTGGATTCCCTTTCGGGATATAGTTGAATGTAAATTTTGCAAATAAAATCCGCAATTGCAAGTTGCAGGGTAGATTTTATGATTTTTGTAACCAATGATCAACCTAATTTATCCAGAACTTAACAAATTCACTTGGACATCAAGATAAATTCAGGAAATTTGGTTCATGAAGAGGCTACAAGCACTGGTAACGATCATTTGGATTGTTTTATTGTTCTCCTGTGGAGGAAATGCTGAAAATAATCCGGAACAATCCAACGCTGTTGAAAATCAGATTGCAGCACCGGCAAACTTGTCTTATACCATCATCAATTCCTACCCACACGATACTGCAGCATTCACCCAGGGATTGGAGGTCTATCAAAACAATTTTTTGGAAAGTACAGGGCTTTTTGGAAGGTCTACCCTGCGCAGAGTGGATATCACAACTGGAAAAATTTCAAAAAACCAGCAAATGGACAGCCTCATTTTTGCAGAGGGACTGACTGTTTTTAATGATACCATCTACCAGTTGAGCTGGGAGAATCAACTTGTTTTCATGTATGCTGCAAAAGACTTCAAGCCTTTAGGCCAGTTGCCATGGACAGGAGAAGGATGGGGCATCACTCATGACGACAACAGCCTGATTATCAGCGAAGGATCTGACAAGCTTTATTTTGTTGAGCCTAGAACACTGAAACTGAAGAAAATTGTCAGTGTAAAAGACCAATATGGTGCAGTCAACAACCTGAATGAATTGGAATTCATTGACGGCTTTGTTTATGCCAATCGCTGGCAATATGACTATATCCTTAAGATTGATCCGAACAGTGGGTTTGTAGTAGGCATGATCAACCTGCAGGACTTCCTTCAAAAAAACAGTCGGGCCGACCTCAGCTATCTCAAAAGAGAAGGATCAACCGCCATGCAGTCTGGTGCTGTACTGAACGGCATTGCATACAATAAAAAGAACAGGACACTCTTTATTACTGGTAAGCTTTGGCCAGAAATCTTTGAGATCAGGTTACAGTAAATGTGTGCGAAATAGTTTATTCAACTTGATTCTTCGCGTTTTTAAATTATTTTTGAAAGTATATAGCATTGACCCAAACCTATAACAATCATACATGATCGATTCATTTGAGAAAATTCCGATATCCATCCATGAAAACGGTAAAAAGGCAACAAAACTCATTGCCGCTGAAATAGCCAGTCTGATCAGAGAAAGGGCCGCAGCCGGAAAACATTGTGTGCTGGGAATGGCTACAGGGTCTACCCCAAAAACACTTTACGCAGAACTGGTAAGGCTTCACAGGGAAGAGGGATTGAGTTTTAAAAATGTCATCAGCTTCAACCTGGATGAGTATTACCCGATGAAACCTGATGCTCCGCAGAGTTACCACAGGTTCATGAACAGCTTTCTTTTCTCACATGTAGACATAGACCCCAAGAATGTGCACATCCCGGATGGCACTATTGAAAAAGCCCATATCCACTCCTATGCTGACTCCTATGAAAAAGCAATTGCGGATGCAGGAGGAATAGACATACAGATCCTTGGGATCGGCGTTAATGGCCATATTGGGTTCAATGAACCAGGATCAAGCAGGAATTCCATCACCAGGATTGCCGCCTTGGACAACAGCACCCGACTTGCCAATGCCTATGAATTTGAGAATATCTCACAGGTTCCCCGCCTTGCGGTCACCATGGGAATTGCTTCAATCCTCAATGCCAAGAGAATTATCCTCATGGCATTCGGTGAAAGCAAAGCACCGATTGTTGCAGACTCCGTTGAAGGACAAATTACAGATAATGTTCCAGCCTCATTTTTGCAGGAACACCATAATTGCATGTTTTACCTTGATGAGGCCTCCTCTCAGGAACTCACCAGGTTCAAGGCTCCCTGGCTTGCAGGTCAGATTGACTGGACAGAAAAAACCATCAGGAAAGCCGTCTGCGGTATGGCCATTGCATTGGGAAAACCATTGCTGATGCTGACCAGGGAAGACTATTTGAACGAAGGCCTGGCCGATCTCCTTGAAAGACATGGCCCTGTGTCAGAGGTGAACCTTCGTGTGTTCAATGGACTCAGAGACACCATCACTGGCTGGCCGGGTGGTAAGCCTATGGAGGATGTTCCCAGGCATCCGGAAAGAAGACATCCTGCCTCAAAAAGGGTCATCATCTTCTCCCCTCACCCTGATGATGATATCATTTCCATGGGTGGTACATTTATACGCCTTGTGCAACAAGGACATGATGTGCATGTTGGTTACCAGACCTCAGGAAATATTGCAGTGAGCGATGAGTTTGTTATGCGACAAATCGATTTTGCAGTTGAATTTGACAGCTATTTTGAGATCGACAAAAGCAGGGCGGGCAATATTTGGAAAGACGCAGCAGGATTCATCAAAACCAAAACCCAGTACCAAAAAGACACCCCAGAAATCAGGAGCATCAAAGGCATGATCCGCAGAACGGAGGCAAGGGCAACCTGCAGGTATGTGGGTGTAAAGGACGAGAACATGCATTTCATGAACCTCCCCTTTTATGAAACCGGATTGATTGAAAAGAATCCTCCTACGGAAGTGGATGTTCAGATACACATGGACCTTATCCGCAAAATCAAGCCACACCAGATTTTTGCTGCAGGAGATTTTGCTGACCCTCATGGAACCCACAAGGTCTGCTTTGATGTTATGTATGCGGCACTTCAACGTTTGAAGGCCGAGGGTGATGAATCTGTTGCCGATTGCAATCTTTGGCTGTACCGTGGAGCATGGGCTGAATGGGACATGTGGGACATCGACATGGCCATTCCCATGAGTCCTGATCAGGTATTGCAAAAACGCAATGGCATCTTCATCCACCAATCCCAGAAGGATGGCGTTGTGTTCCAAGGAACTGACAGCAGAGAGTTTTGGCAAAGGGCTGAAGACCGCAATGCTGATACTTCTCAATTGTTTGACCAACTTGGTCTTCCACAATATGCCGCTTTAGAGGCCTTCATGAGATTTGACTATTAACAGAAATTCTTGTGAATCTGGTTCAACAAAAAATGAAAGCAAGTGTGCATGCACTAACTTACAGCTTCAATTTTTCAATCAACACTAGATGGTAGCGATTCTTGCATTTTTCTTAATTCACTGGTTTTCGTCCTTGTTCTTTCACACGTTCTTTCTGCACCGCTATGCATCCCACAAAATGTACCTCACCAGTCCATTTTGGGAAAAAACATTTTATTTTTTAACCTGGTTCTTTCAGGGTTCCAGTTATCTCGTACCAAGAGCATATGCGGTGATGCACCGGATGCACCATGCCTACAGTGATACCGAAAAAGATCCCCACTCACCACACTTCTTTAAGGATGTTTGGGAGATGATGATGCATACCAGGAACATCTACAATGCATTCCTGGTTGGCAGAAATGTTCCTGATGCTGAGTTCACCAAAGACTATCTCCCTGTATGGAGTAAAATGGATAAAATTGGAGACAGCCTGCTCACCAGAGTCCTCTGGATTGCTGGTTATG
>JBJOOI010000030.1:0-10025 GCA_046051375.1 Bacteroidota bacterium
TCGAGTTGCTTGGGATTTTCTGCGAAAATATAGATCTGCTTTTTCGCGGCTTCATGGGATTTGAGGTCTTTGATCAGCAATTCAAACTGACGATTGAACGAAGGTTGTGGCGCAATGTCAAAATCCAACACAACATCAGGAGATGGAATGGTTGCTGTGGACGCCATTTCCACGACAGTCCTCTTCGCTATGGAGAGTTCCAAGCGTTCAAATGGCGTAAAGCCATCAGGATCTGGTTCAGTATGCTTTTCATCGGCATCCCTGGCATCGGTTGGCTGGTGTGCCTGGCCAAGGTAGAGGTTCAAATTATCTTCATGATCGCGGTAGCGATCCATGAACAACTGCCAATGAGAGGTATAAATAACTGTATTGTCAGGAATAAGGTTGAAAAGATCAATTTTTTCACCGCCCTCGTATGCTGCATCCGCATTGGGGATGATGTTGACCTGCAAAAGCTTGCGCTCACTGAGCTGGGTTTCAGGATCGAAAATCCTGATGGAATCCACATCCTGACCAAACAGTTCAACCCTGTATGGCTTTTCATTTCCAAATGAATAAATGTCAAAAATTCCTCCCCGCATGGCAAACTGACCCGGCTCGTATACAAAATCTGCCCTTTCAAAGCCATATCCCACCAGCTTTTCCATCACCAGGTCGGTATCGAGCCGATCATTCACCTTGATGGAAATGATATTGGTGGACAGCGACTCTGCAGTTGAAACTTTCTCCATCAAGGCTTCCGGGTAAGTGACAATGATTTTTCTGTTCCCGCCACCCGCCAATCTTGTCAACGCCTCCGTTCTCAACATCACATGGCTGCTGCTCTGGATCCTGAAATTTTTATTTGTTTTGAAAGAGGAGGGAAAATAAAAAAGGTCGATGGGATGAATCAACTGCTCCAGGTCATTGTGAAAATAGGCTGCTTCCTCAGCATCTTCCAGAATAATCATGTGGTTGAGGCCGTTCAGTCCAGTTCGCTGGTAAAGTGCTGAAAAGAGCACTGTGGCACAGGAGCCCGCCATTTTGGTACACAATATCTTTTGTGGCTGGGGCAAAAGGATGACCTCCGCCATCTGTTTTACAGGGGGGGACTGAACATAACCATCCAAAAGAAACTGCAGATTCATGCCTTCACAAGAAGGGCAAAGATACGATTAAACTTTTCAGGCTTTACCGGTCAAATTATTATGACATAAAAAGAGAACCCGAAGCTGAAAAATTGGTTAAATTGCCAAACACGTTACCAAACATGTATATGAAGAAACATAAAGCCCTCATAATCCCTGCCATTGCGATCGTCCTCATGGGTGTATTGTACCTACTCAACAAGGAGGAAAAGCAAGTTGGTTTACCCAAAAGACTTACCATCCTCAACGATGAAGACGAGGAAATCGAAACCGAAAATTCCAAAAAAAGAGCAGAATACGAATGGATGCTTTCCAGGGATCCCAAAACAGGACTGATTCCTGAAGGCATCAGGTCTCAGGAACTGGCTCTGATGAGGAACATGCCCATCCGGGAAAATGGCATCTTCAATAGCCCGATGGTCAATAACACATACACTGCAGCCGGACCTACACAAAACGGAGGCAGAACCAGAACCCTGGTATTTGACAAACGCTACAATGGCACAACGAACAGGGTTGTCATCGCAGGTGGAATCACTGGTGGGATATTCAGGAGTACTGATGGGGGCATCACCTGGACTTTTGTTCATCCTGCCAACCAGGTCAGGAGTCTTTCAACCCTGGCCCAGGACACAAGGGCAGGATTTGAAAATACCTGGTATGCAGGTACTGGAGAACCGCTGGGTGCTTCAGCAGGATACCCTTCCGGATTTATTTATGGAGAAGGAATGTTCAAATCAACAGACAATGGTGTAACCTGGACCAAATTAACATCTACAAATCCTCCAGACATTACAGGTTTCTCTTCACAATGGAGTTTTGTGCACAAGCTTGCTGTGCATCCTGTAACTGGCGATGTATATGCAGCAGCCCACAGAAGGGTTTACCGTTCTGCTGATGGAGGAAATACATGGACGGAAATATTTGGCAGCGCAACCGCAGCAACCGCCACAGGTGGAATTGCAGACCTTGCCATCAACAGAACCGGGTCCAGGATATTTGTAGCCATGAGTGGAAGGAATGCTGACAGGGCACTTGCAGGAGTTTTCTCATCTCCCTCAGGCAATGCCGGAACATTTACAAGAATTGCAGGCGGAGTCAAAGACGCTGCAGACTCGGTTGCAGGATGGAAGGGTTATGACAACAGCATTGCTGCCGGAGAATTTGCAGCAGGATGGGGAAGAATGGTCATTGCACTGGCCCCTTCTAATCAAAATATTCTTTATGTGATGGTTGAAAATGCAGACGATGCAGCTGCCAGCAGACCAGAGGCAGATCTTTTCAAATGCAATATGGCAACCACGCCATTCACCTGGACCAAATCTGATACCCTTGTGGCACAAAGAAGAAGCGGTTCAACCAATACAAACAGATACATGGAAATGCAAGGTGGCTATAACATGCTCCTTGGCGTTCACCCAAACAATCCAGACCTTGTGCTGGCCGGGGGCGTCAACCTTTTCCGTTCCCTGGATGGATTTTCCACAAAGGATAATTCAAGTTTCATTGGCGGTGTTTCATCCGCTACCTACTTAGACCCTGATGTTGCCAGCCATGCTGATATGCACACCTTCGCTTTTGACCCTATCAATCCCAACAAAGTATTGATTGCGTCGGATGGTGGTATAGGTCATATTAAGGACGTCACAGCACCAACTGTTGAATGGTCAATGGGGAACGCTCAATACCAGACGCTTCAGTACTACCATGTTGGCATAGACCCTACAACCGGCAGCAGAAACTATTATGGAGGCGCGCAAGACAATTCAACCACGTTCCGCGACAGGACTGGAATCCTGGGAACTCCTGTAAGTGACAGCAACGATCATTATATCGTGTTGGGAGGCGATGGCTGTCAGGTAGGCATGACAAAAAAGAATACTGCGGGTAACCAATTCCTTTTCTGTGCTGCGCAATCGGGACAGATGTACAGGATGAAATTGTTTGATTTCAGCAACAACCTCTACACCCTTATCAGGCCTTCCGGAAGTGCAGACGGTGAGTTCATTACCTATTTCCACCTTGATCCAGACAACACTGACTTCCTTTACTACGTTTCCAAAAACAGCATTTACAGAACCGGGGACGCAGAAAAAGTTACCGCATCAAACTGGACGCTGATGGATGGGGTCCCTACAAATGTAACAGGAAGCATTTTTGCATTGGCTACCACAAGGGGGCCGTATACAGCCAATAATCACTTGTTTATCGGTACATCCACCGGAAAAATCTTCAGGCTCAAAGACCCACAATGGGGTGCTTCAGGCAACCAGCCTTTTGACATCACACCCAGTGGAATGACTGCAGGGTCAGTGGTGAAAGATATCTCAGTAAATCCAAGGAACCAGGACACCGTAATAGCGGTTGTCTCCAATTATGGTGTGAATTCGATATTCTGGACAGGCAATGCCACTGCTGCTCTTCCAACCTGGCAGGTTGCAGAAGGTAACCTCACTATTCCTTCTGTAAGGTCTTGCGAAATCATCGCAAAAACAACAGGCATAGAATATTATGTTGGAACATCCATAGGCCTCTACAGTACTACAACCATCAATGGGGCCAGTACAGTATGGGCAAAAGAAACAGGTGCCGCCGGAACACCGGCTGCCATGATGAACGATGCCATCATCAATTCAATAGCCTACCGCTGGACCGACAATACCATGGTTGTTGGAACCCATGGTAATGGAATGTTTGCTGCTTCCCTCGGAAGCCCCATCACCATTACCACTTCTGTCAATGGCCCTATCAGGAACAGTAGTGGCTTCATCAAGAATATCTATCCCACCGTTACAAAAGACCTGGTCAACTACCAGGTGGGAGACCAGTATAGTATCAAAAGAATGAGTGTTCAGGTAACCAGTCTCTCTGGTGCTGTGGTTTCAAAAAAGGAAACCGGATACCAGAACGGGAATATCAACCTTGGCAATCTTTCCGCCGGTGCATACATCGTGACCATCACGAGCAACGACCGAAAATACCAAACTACCAAGAAGATCATCAAAAACTAAAATCACTGGCCGGCCCTAGAGCCGGCCTTTTTTTTATCATGTTCATCATCGGAAAAATTCTGCAGTATTTTTTAAGCCCATTTGTCTGGGTATTCATCCTGGTCATCCTGACCGCGATGGCCAAAAAGGAAAAAAATAGAAAAAAACTGGCTGGAATTGCCCTGGCCGCCTTGCTTTTCTTTTCCAACCCATGGGTGATCAACAACCTGCAATATCCATTTCATGCACCCCCAATGCCCATGGCAGCCAATGAAAAATATGATATCGGCATCGTATTGGGTGGCATGACCGGCTATGACAGGGTCAACAAACAAGGGCATTTCAACCAGTCATCAGACAGGTTCATACAAACGGCCCTCTTGTACAAAAAAGGCTATATCAAAAAGATCATTGCGTCAGGTGGACAGAACGGAATGTTCAGTGAGGATAATTTTATGGAAGCTGATTTTGTTGCCAAAAACCTGATGGACCTTGGCATTCCAGCAGAAGACATCTGGATAGAAAACCAATCAAAAAATACGATTGAAAATGCCGAGTTCTCCAAGCAAATCATTGACCGCCATGGCGGGATAAAAACCAAGGCCGTGTTGATTACTTCAGCGTTTCATATCCCAAGGGCAACCCTCACCTTTGAACAGGCTGGTATTGCAGTAAGACCCTATCCCTGTGCGTTTTCCATGTTACCCTCCGCCACAAGGTTCAGTGCTTCCAGCATGATTCCCGCGAGCTGGGCAATGGAGAATTGGGGCGGCCTCTTCAGGGAACTGATTGGCATGACCTACCTCAAACTGAAAGGAGCAAAATAATGGCTACAGTTTGCTTTTGATGAACTGTACCAATCCTTCAATCGGAATCCTCTCCTGTGTCATTGTATCACGGTAACGGATGGTAACCGTCTTGTCTTCCTTGGTCTGGTGATCAATGGTGATGCAAAAAGGTGTTCCCAATGCATCCATCCTGCGATAGCGCTTGCCGATAGTGTCCTTCTCTTCGTAAAAACAGTAGAACTCCGTTCTGCAAGTCGCCATGATTTCTTTGGCGATATCGGGCAATCCCTCTTTTTTCAACAGGGGTAAAATAGCAAGCTTGATGGGGGCTATTTTGGCAGGAATTTTCAATACAACCCTGCTGTCCTCACTGCCATCTTCCTTGGTCCATTTTTCTTCCTGATAAGCATGGCACATGGTCAGGAGGAACATCCTATCCAATCCAATGGAGGTCTCGATTACATAAGGAACATAATTTTGGTTGATCTCTGTATCGAAATACTGCAATTTCTTGCCGCTGTATTGCTGATGGCTTTTTAGGTCAAAATCTGTACGGCTGTGTATGCCTTCAACCTCTTTCCATCCGAAGGGAAACAGGTACTCAATGTCTACTGCTGCATCGGCATAATGGGCCAGTTTCACATGGTCGTGGAAGCGATAGCTATCCGCCGGAATACCCATGGATTCATGCCATTTCATGCGTTCTGCTTTCCAATAGGTATACCATTCCTGTTGTGTGCCAGGCCTGATGAAAAACTGCATTTCCATCTGCTCGAATTCACGCATCCTGAAAATAAACTGGCGCGCTACAATTTCATTCCTAAAGGCCTTGCCCACTTGTGCAATACCAAAAGGTATTTTCATGCGGGCAGTCTTTTGCACATTCAGGAAGTTGACAAATATGCCCTGCGCAGTTTCGGGTCTCAAGTAAATCTCGCTTGCGTCTTCTGCAACAGAACCCAACTGGGTGGAAAACATCAGGTTGAATTGACGAACATCTGTCCAGTTGCAGGTTCCGCTCACTGTACATTTCATTTTGTTCTCTTCAATCAATTGCTTCAATCCGGTAAAATCATTGGCTGCCAATAAAGCATCCATATCAGCAATCAGCTTTTCAGCTTCACTTGTCTTTCCTTCCTTGCTCAAGGCATCGGCCACAGCTTCAATCAGGTGATCAACACGGTAGCGTTTTTTTGAGTCTTTGTTGTCGATCATGGGATCGCTGAAATTGTCCACATGTCCGGAAGCCTTCCAGGTTGTAGGATGCATGAAAATGGCTGCATCGATGCCCACAATATTGTCGTGCATGCGGGTCATGGCATTCCACCAGGCCTCACGGATGTTTTTCTTCAATTCACTGCCCCATGGGCCATAATCATACACGGCACTGAGCCCGTCATAAATTTCACTGGACTGAAATACAAATCCGTATTCCTTTGCATGGGATATAATCGCCTGGAACTTATTTTGATCATTGACTACCATAGCCCGCAAAGATAATAAAACAAAGGGAAGCCGTGCAACTGCAAAAGGCAATGATGCGCAATGGTCTAAAGCAATTTTTCATTGCCTTTGTGCCTATCTGCATCCCGGATGGTTTTCTTCTCCATGTTTTTTTTGAATGCTTCAGTAAGGTCAATGCCTGTCTGGTTGGCAAGGCAAATCAATACCCACAATACATCCGCCATTTCATCCCCCAAATGTTCTGCCGTTTCATTTTTTTTGAAAGATTGGTCGCCATATTTCCTGGCCATGATGCGTGCCAACTCTCCTACTTCTTCTGTAAGGATGGCCATGTTGGTCAGTTCACTGAAATAGCGGACCCCAATGGTTTTGATCCACTCATCTACCTGTTGCTGGGCTTCATTGATGGTCATTTATTCCTTGTTTTTGGTATCAATAATAATGGTAACAGGCCCATCGTTCAAGAGCTCCACTTTCATGTCTGCACCGAAGATGCCTGCCTGAATTTCATTGCCTAAATCAGTTGTGAGTTGATGCTTGAATTGTTCATATAGAGGAACTGCTATATCGGGTTTAGAGGCCCTGATATAAGAAGGCCTGTTTCCTTTTTTTGTAGCTGCATGAAGGGTGAACTGGCTGACGACCAGGACGCCACCGTCAATGTCCTTTACAGACTTGTTCATCACCCCTTCATCATCATTGAAAATGCGCAGGTTCACAATCTTGCCGGAAAGCCACTCCAGGTCCTCTTGACCATCACTGTCTTCAATGCCAACAAGCACCAATAAACCTTGTTTGATTTCCCCCGTAATCTTGTCATCAACCTTTACCGATGCGCTTGAAACCCTTTGTATCACTGCTCTCATGCTATCAAGTTTAACAATGTAAATCTATGAAATGAAAACAGATATTAGCACTGAGATGGCAGAACACTTATATTTGTCCAAACTGTACAATTTTGGGAGGAATCAAACAACTGGCGAACCAAACCCTTTGGTTTGGCTTGAGCAATATACTGGGAAGGTTCATCAGTTACCTACTCACCCCGATTCTGTTGTACAGCTTTCATGCTGGAGATTTTGGCGATATTTCCGTCCTCTTCGCCTCCGCAGCTTTCCTAAATATTATTTTTACCTACGGAATGGAGACATCCTATTTCCGGTTCAACCAAATAGAGGATGAAAGAAAGGTATTCAACACCGCCTTGAGCAGCCTTCTTGTAACGACGTTGATATTGTGTTTGATACTCACATTTCAAGCGCAACTGCTGGCGGACATGATGCAGCAGCATGAACATCCTGATTTTGTAATTTGGGTGATTGCCATTGTCGCATTGGACACGCTTTCTGTGCTCCCTTTTTCCAAACTAAGGCATGCAGGAAGGCCAAGAAAATTTGCCATGATCAAGTTGGCCAATATCCTCATCAACGTTGGGCTGGCGGCCTTTTTTCTCTTGATCTGTAAGCCAGCACAGGAAGCAGGAACAGGTTCATTTTTCGGAGGATTGTATGACCCAGCCATAGGCATAGGGTATGTGTTTATATCACAGTTGCTGGCCAGCATTATCACTCTTGGACTATTGTTCAGGGAATGGAAGGATTTCAAACCGACATTCGACAAAAAACTACTGACAGAACTGATGATATACTCCTTGCCCCTGGTTGTAGTGGGTTTTGGGGGCATGATCAATGAAACCATAGACCGTTTCATGGTGCTCTTCCGCTTTTCAGGTACAGTACAGGAAGCAAGGGCAGCCAATGGCATATACAGTGCCAACTATAAGCTGGCCATCCTGATTGTGATATTCATACAAACCTTCAGGATGGGCGCTGAACCATTCTTCTTTAAAAACGCATCCAACGAAAATGCGAAAAGCACCTATGCCAGGATCATGAACCTCTTTGTGATTGCCTGTTGCTTCTGTTATCTCGGAGTTGTGCTCTACCTTGATATTTGGAAATATTTCATGAGTGTACAAAAGCACCCTGAGTACTTGCAGGGATTGGTCGTTGTACCCATCCTGATGTTGTCAAAAATTTTCCTGGGCATCTACTACAACCTTTCCATTTGGTACAAACTGACCAACAAGAACAGCACCGGAGCAGTGATAACCATTGTTGGTGCATTGATTACCCTGCTCGTCAATTACCTGCTCATCCCTTCCCTGGGATTTTTGGCATGTGCCTGGGCTACGGTAGCCTGTTATGGCACGATGATGTTGATGAGTTATTTCTTGGGGCAAAAACATTATCCCATTCCATACGAATGGAAAAAGGTATTGGGTTATATCGGAGTTTCAGTAGGCCTATACCTCGCACATGCATTGATCAGGGCAAACATTGAGAACATCTGGTGGGTACATGGTAGTGCAACCCTGTTCATGATCATTTTTAGTTTGGTAGTATTGATCAGGGAAAAAGCAGAGCTGACCAAAGTACCACTGATCAAAAATGTATACAGGAAAACCGCCAAAGACTAGGCTGATACATAGGGGTTGTGGGCCTTCTCATGCCCGATGGTGGTGGGTATGCCATGTCCCGAGTATACAATGGTCTCGTCTGGCAAGGAATATAATTTTTCAAGAATACTTTTGACCAAAACGGCAGGACTGCCTCCAGGAAGATCTGTTCTTCCTACACTTTCCCTGAAAAGCACATCCCCTGCGATGACAAAACCGCTTTGAGGAACATAGAAACTGATGCTGGCAGGTGAATGTCCAGGAGTAAACAGCACTTGTATGGCCTCATCACCCAATGTCAAATGGCTGTTCTCATCCAGAAAATGAATTGGGCCAGCATAATTATCAAATGGCAGGTTCCACATCAATCCACTGGTGGGCGCCATCTCCAGCACCTGCTTCTCACCCTCATGGATATGCAGTTCCAGTCCATAGGTTTCATGAACAAACTTATTGCCAAATACGTGGTCAAGATGACAATGGGTATTGATCAGCATGACGGGTTTCAGCTGCTTGGCTTCGATAAAGCCCCTGAGCTGATCGCGCTCTTTGTCTGTATAGCACCCGGGATCTACGACAATGCAATCTCCGTCTTCATTGTACATCAAATAAGTATTCTGCTGAAGGGGATTGAACTGAAAAATTTTAACGTTTGTCATAGCCGCTTTTTCTTGGGTAAATGCGTTAATTTTAGCCTGAATACGTGGTATTGAACGCAGACTGCAAAGATATCCAATCATTTGAATCATAACACCATGCGAAAATTATTGCTCCCTGTTGTTGCGCTTGTCCTTTTTGCACTGCAATCATCTGCCCAGGTGAGCACAGTTGAGTTTGGAAAAAACAGGGTACAATACAAGAAATTCAATTGGCGGTATTACCAAACAAAGAATTTCAATACTTACACCAATGAAGGTGGACTGGCCTTGGGAAAATTTATTGCACAGGTGGCAGAAGAGGAACTTGGAGCGATTGAGGAATTCGTTGAATATGGTTTGCAAAGAAGGGCAAACATTGTGATTTACAACAGCTTCACCGATTACAAACAATCCAACATTGGATTGGGCATTGATTGGCAAAATACTGGCGGTGTAACCAAGCTCGTCAACAACAAAATCCTTTTGTATTACGATGGCAACCTCAATGAATTGAGGGTAAGGCTCAGACAAGGCATTGCACAGGTATTGGTTGAAAACCT
>JBJOOI010000031.1:0-10006 GCA_046051375.1 Bacteroidota bacterium
ATTGGAAGTCATGATGATGAGGGTATTCTTAAAATCCACTTTTCTTCCCAGGCCATCCGTCAATTGTCCGTCATCCAGTACCTGCAACAAAATATTGTAAATGTCTGGATGGGCCTTTTCAATTTCATCAAGCAAAATCACTGAGTATGGCTTCCTTCTGACCCTTTCGGTAAGCTGTCCGCCTTCTTCATATCCCACATAACCTGGAGGGGCACCAATCAAACGGCTGACGGTAAACTTCTCCATGTATTCACTCATGTCTATCCTGATCAGGGAATCTTCGGAGTCAAACATTTGCCTTGAAAGGGCACGGGCAAGCTCGGTTTTACCAACACCCGTTGGGCCGAGGAAAATGAAGGTTCCTATGGGCTTCTTGGGATCTTTCAACCCAACACGGTTCCGTTGAATGGCTTTCACCACCTTGCTGATGGCATCATCCTGTCCAACAACCATGCCCTTCATTTCGATGGACATGTTCCTCAGCTTATCTGTTTCTGCCTGCACCATTCGCTTGACAGGGATTCCTGTCATCATGCTCACCACTTCTGCAATATCATCCTCACTGATGGGGAATCTTTTGTGTTTGGATTCCTCTTCCCATTTGTTCTTGGCAGCTTCAAGCTCTTCCTGCAAGCGCTTCTCCGTATCGCGCAAACTGGCGGCTTCTTCAAATCGCTGGCTTTTTACAACACGATTTTTTTCCAGCTTGATGTCTTCAATCTTTTTTTCAAGTTCAATGATATCTTCTGGAACGTTGATGTTTTTGAGGTGAACCCTTGCCCCTACTTCATCCAATACATCGATGGCCTTGTCGGGCAAGAGCCTGTCTGTCATGTAACGATCACTCAACTTCACACAGGCATCAACGGCATCCTGGGAATAATCCACATTGTGAAATTCCTCATACCTTGACTTGATGTTGTTGAGGATCTGAATGGTTTCCTGTACGGAAGGTGGCTCAACCAAAACCTTTTGGAAACGCCTGTCCAACGCACCATCCTTCTCAATGTGCATGCGGTATTCATCCAAAGTTGATGCACCAATGCATTGCAGCTCTCCGCGGGAAAGGGCAGGTTTGAATATATTGGAAGCATCCAATGATCCACTGGCTCCACCAGCTCCAACAATGGTATGAATCTCATCAATGAAAAGGATAACATCGCGGTTCTTTTCCAACTCTGTCATGATGGCCTTCATCCTTTCTTCAAACTGACCCCTGTATTTTGTTCCTGCAACAAGGGCTGCCAGATCAAGGGATACAACCCTTTTATCAAACAAAACCCTTGATACCTTGCGTTGTACAATTCTCAATGCCAGGCCTTCAACAATGGCCGTCTTGCCCACACCTGGCTCACCAATTAAAATTGGATTGTTCTTTTTCCTTCTCGACAGGATCTGTGAAACCCGCTCAATTTCAGCTTCACGGCCTACAATTGGATCCAGTGAGCCAGATTCTGCGAGTTTGGTGATATCCCTTCCAAAATTATCCAGCACTGGTGTTTTGCTTTTTCCACCTGTAGGTGCAGCTTTTGATTTTTGCTGGCTGCCTTTTCTTTCCTCATCAAACTCCTCTTCTGGCTCGTCAGAGAATTCACTTTTGATGTCATTGCTTTTTACCGTTCCCAGCTCATTGCGAAACAGGTCATAATCCACATCAAACTGATTCAGGATCTGTGTGGCAATGTTTTCCTTGTTCTTGAGGATGGACAACAACAGGTGCTCTGTCTCAACCATTGGGCTTTTCAAAGCCTTGGCCTCCAAAACAGTTACCCTGATGACCTTTTCGGCCTGACGGGTAAGGGGTAAACTATTGATGTTCTGTATGTTCTTTCCTGTCTTGTCTTTCACTGCCATCTCTACCTCTTTGCGCAATTCATAGAGGTCTACATTCAGGTTCTGAAGCACCTTCAGGGCAGTGTTCTCGCCTTCACGGATGACACCCAAGAGCAGGTGTTCTGTACCTATGAAATCATTTCCCAGGCGCAGCGCTTCTTCCCTGCTATAGGAGATGATTTCTTTAACCTGTGCTGAAAAATTATTGTCCATAGAAGGGTAGATTTTACGTGTCTTTACAATAATAATGAATAATTCCCACAAACAATTCAGGTATCTTTGCCATTAACAAAACCTAAATAAAGACAGGAATTCCATGATAAAGTTCAAAATTGATACCAAGGAAATTTTTCATGTCATTTCCATTGAAGAAACAAATCTTACTGCAAATATGGCAGAAGATTTGATGGAACTTGTTGCGAAAAAACAGGAAGAAGAAAATAAAAGCCTGGTGTTCAACCTCGAAGGAGTATTTTCAATGGATGACAAGATCGCAGTCGCGTTTCAGTCCTTGCATGAAACCTGTTACGCCAATCACTTGTCGATGGTTGTTTGCGGACTCTCTCCTGCTGTCAAAAGCAAGTTCCAGGAGCATGATTTGTCAGATACCATCAACATAACCCCCACAGAATCTGAAGCCTGGGACATTGTGCAAATGGAAGAGATTGAACGGGAACTGGGCCTCGACACAGAATAAAACGCCCTACAAATATGCTCGCCGTCACCATCCTTGGAAACAACTCAGCCCTGTCCATGCACGACAGGCACCAAACCGCACAGGTAGTGACTGCCAATGACCAATTGTTTCTGGTGGACTGCGGCGAGTCTACCCAAACACAGATGCAACGCTATAAAATCAGGAAGAGCAAGATCAATCATATTTTCATCTCCCACCTGCATGGCGACCATTATTACGGATTACCAGGATTGTTGAATACCTATACCCTCAACAACAGAACAGAGCCTCTGCATCTCTATGCCACACCAGCTCTAAAAGAAGTGCTGGACCTCATGCTCAAGGTCTCAGGTTCAAGTTTTGGTTTCGAATTCATTTTTCATCCCATAACAGAATCGGGCATTTTGCTGGATTTGCCCGGAATCACCGTTTCCTGTTTTCCGGTTGCCCACCGCATAGCCTGTTGGGGTTTTCTGTTCACTGTCAAGGAAAAACCCGAGAGGCAAAAAGATGGGGAGATAACAAGGCCGTCAAAGCCCTCACTTTCCTATGCCTATTGTGCTGACACCAGATACGACGAATCCATTCTGGACCATGTCAGAGGATGCAATCTCATGTACCATGAAACCACATACCTGGATGACCAGGCAGAAAAAGCAGGAGCCAGGTTCCATGCAACCAGCACCCAGGCAGCAACCATCGCCCTCAAAGCCAATGCAGGTAGGCTGTTGTTAGGGCATTTCAGCAGCAAATACCCCGATCTTACGCCCTTTGAAACAGAGGCCCGACAAACCTTTGCTGGTGCAGAAGTTTCTAAAGAAGGGGTCACATACCTAATCAATTGATTGAACCATGGAAAGAGCCCTACACGAGGAAAAACAATTTGAAAAAATCTCTTTTTTTGAAGCCATTTACCCGGAAAGTGAACATGAGGAATGTGTTTTTGATCAGTGTGATTTTTCAAAATGCAACCTATCCGGCTCAAGCTTTGCCGATACATTGTTCACTGGCTGCCAATTCAGCATGACCTCCCTTAGCAACACCACCTTTAGAAATGTCAGGTTCAAGGATTGTAAGTTGTTGGGGCTTCATTTTGAGGACTGCAGCAATTTTTTATTCACAGTGAGTTTTGAAAAATGCTCGGTAAAACTCTGCTCTTTTACCAAAATGAACCTTCAAAACACCAGGTTTGTCAATTCCACTTTGCATGAGATTGACTTTACAGAAACCAACCTTGGCGGTGCGTTTTTTGACCATTGCGACCTTACTGATTCCATTTTTGATGGCACAAAACTTGAAAAAGCCGACTTCAGGACTGCATTCAACTATTCCATTGACCCGGAGCAAAACAGGCTAAAAAAGGCGAAATTTTCGTTGCCTGGGGTTATTGGATTGCTGGACAAACACGACATCCAAATTGATCTTTAAAATTTTATTGAAATTCTGCTTTTCAAAAACACAAAAGTATTATCTTTGCAACCCGAATTTGATGTTAGCATCAAATCAAGGATCGGTAGTTCAGTTGGTTAGAATGCCGCCCTGTCACGGCGGAGGTCGCGGGTTCGAGTCCCGTCCGGTCCGCAAAAAGCCTGATTTTTAATCAGGCTTTTTGGTGTTTAGTAAATACCCAAAATTGGATGTAAAGTGCTAATTCCTCAGATCCTCAGCGATAAGATTCCCTGCTTCATTATTCATTCATCGTTTATCGACCAAAACAAGTTTCAAATTCTTTCACAGATATCATAAAAACCGATCCATGCCTCAATCCTTTGGGCATGGATATCTTCTCGGAAATATCCGTCCAGTTGATCAGGTCTTTAGACTCAACGGCCCCATAGGCATGGTCTCGGTATTTGTCAAACAAGACAACCCATTTATCCCCTATCCTTTCAACCGTTGGCCCTTCGGCCCAATACTTACCAGTGATGGGAGCACTTGCAGGAGAATAGCCCTTGTTGAACGAATTGCTGGTGGCAATCCGAATGTTCTTCTCGGGCTGTGGCTTCAATGTTTCATCTTTGAGAAACATGACGAAATTATTCTTTCCCAATACTTTGATGGTAGCATCTATCACATTAAAACCCTGATCGTATAATAATCTGGTTTTGCTGAATTTTTTGAAATTTTTTGTAAGCACATAATACATCCTGTGGTTGTACTTGCTTTCTGATATTTGGGTATTCATGAATTTTCCGGAAATGGTACTGGCCCAGTAAATCATGTAATTCCCTGAATGAGGATCATAGGTTATTTCTGGTGCCCAGGTATTCCTGGCACTGTCAAAGGGCTCCATTACCGGTATAAAAACTTGCTCAGACCAATGCAGAAGATCAGTGGAATGGGCATATCCAACGCCTTTGTCGTTCCAGCTGACCGTCCAGACCATGTGAAACTGTCCATCGGCCCCACGAACAATACAAGGGTCACGCATCAGTTTGTCTTTGGCCACATTGGGCGTCAGAAAGGATTTGTCATTGTTTAGTGAAGTGTATTTTAATCCATCCTTGCTGTAAGCGTAGTGCAGACCATCCTCACCATTGCCCTTGAAATAGCAGAACATGTAAACTGAATCCGTTCTTTCCTGGCCGAATCCTATGCCATGTATAAAAAAGATCAAAAGCAAGATAAACGGCTTCCTCATGTTGAATGATTTCTATCAAAATTAGACAAAAATGAAAGGGCAAATATTGAGATGAATAATTTGTACATTGAAGCATGAACAATCAGCAACCGAATCAGATTGAAGCATTGATCAACCATTACAATCTTCTCCCCCACCCAGAGGGCGGATTTTACAGACAGACTTATACCGCTAATGAACAGATCCTGAGGGACGCTTTGCCAGAAAGATTTGAAGGCAACCGTTCATTTTCTACAGCCATTTATTTCCTCCTTCCCTTAAGAAATTTTTCCGCTTTTCACCGCATCAAAAGCGATGAGGTATGGCATTTTTATGAAGGCTGCGCACTCCATATTCATGTCATCCATCCCAATGGTGATCATGAATGTCTCAAACTGGGCAGGAACCTGAATAATGGAGAATCCTATCAATTGGTTGTTCCTGCAAATAGCTGGTTTGCTTCAGAACCCGTTGGCGATGCAGGATCATTCGCGCTTGTTGGATGTACTGTTGCTCCCGGTTTTGATTTTGAAGATTTTGAATTGGCGGATGCCGAGAAACTTGTGGAGCAATATCCAAGTCATGAGCTGTTGATCAGGCGTCTTTCCCGTTAAACATACCATGATGCTTAACTGGAAAATACCTAACTTTTACAAACAATTGTTTGACTTTAAAAGCATCTAAATTTTAAACGAGCCATTTACCATGAATACATTGTTGAAATCATGCAAAATTTTCGTGTTGTTCATTATCCTCCAACAGACAGCAACTGCACAAACCGACCATATCGGCGAGATCAAAAACATGCAAGGCCATCCGCGGATTCTGATGCTAAAAGGGGAAGAAGCCAACATCAAATTGAGCATCGGTAAGGACACAATTTGGGCCAATACCCAACAGGCCATCATCAATGAATCTGACAGGTTGATTAACGTTGCACCGATCCAAAGAATTCAGATTGGAAGACGCTTGTTGGATAAATCAAGGGAGGCCTTGCGCAGGCTTTTCTTTCTATCCTATGCATACAGAACAACTGCAGATAAAAAATACTTCGACAGGGCAGAAAAGGAGATGCTTGCCATCGCAGGTTTCAGCGACTGGAATCCTTCGCATTTCCTTGATGTGGCTGAAATGACCATGGCTGTTTCCATCGGCTATGATTGGCTGTACAACGATTTATCTGATGCTTCAAAGTCCATCATCAAAGAAGCAATTTTAAAAAAGGGATTGGAGCCTTCAATGGAGTCAAAATACAACAGCTGGTTGAAAGCGGAACACAACTGGAACCAGGTCTGCAATGCAGGCATGACCTATGGTGCAATGGCCATCTATGAAGATCAACCCAAGCTGGCCAAAGAAATCATCAACAGGGCCATCAGCTCTATCGTTTTACCCATGCATGATTATGCCCCCGACGGCGTCTATCCTGAGGGATATGGTTATTGGGGATATGGCACCAGTTTTAATGTCATGTTCATCAGTGCTATAGAAAAATTATTTGGAAAGGATTTTGGACTGAACCAGTTGCCCGGATTCATGAAAACCGCAGGCTTCATGGAAAACATGACAGGGCCCACTGGTAAGCCTTTCAACTATTCTGATGCCGGTGGTGGCGGTGGTCTTCACCCTGCCATGTTCTGGTTGGCCAACAAGGTAAATGATCCTTCTTTGCTCTGGGTAGAAAGAAGTTACCTGAAAAACAGAAAGCCTGAAGCATTGGTCCTTGACCGGTTGTTCCCTGCAATCATGCTCTGGAGCAATGGCATTTCCATTGACAATATCAGTGCGCCAAAAGAAACCATGTGGCTGGGGAATGGAAAAAATCCTGTTGCCATGATGCGCACCTCATGGACTGACCCCAATGCCATTTATGTGGCAACAAAAGGTGGCTCTGTTTCCATCAACCATGCCCACATGGACATTGGTTCATTTGTGATGGAATCTGACGGGGTAAGATGGGCCATGGACTTTGGCATGCAGGATTATGAATCTTTGGAATCAAAAGGCATAAAATTGTTTGGAAGAACTCAGGATGCAGAAAGATGGACAGTGTTCCGCCTCACCAACCTTGTGCACAATACCCTCGCCATTGACAGCCAGCACCAACTGGTAACAGGCAATGCTCCGTTTATCGCATCATCCAAAAACCCCGCCTTCATGCACACCGTTACTGACCTTTCTGAAATATACAAAGGACAAGTTGCGGCTTCAAAAAGAGGCATCGCAGTAGTCGATAAAAAACAGGTGCTGATTCGTGATGAGATTGAAACGCTGGGCAAGGAAACAACCATCCGCTGGACCATGCTTACACCAGCTGATGTGCGCATCATCAATGACCATCAGGCTTTGCTCACCAAAGATGGCAAAACACTCACCCTTGATGTTGGAAAATTACCCAACCTCAAGATGAAGACCTGGTCAACCGATCCACCCAAATCCTATGATGCGCCCAATCCGGGTACCATCCTGACAGGATTTGAAGTAACAGTTCCTGCCAATACAAAAATTGCTTTGAACGTTAGCCTGATCCCTGGCGAGAAAGGGAAAAGCAAATTAAAAAACATACCGGCACTTGAAAATTGGAAGAATTGATCAGGCCATGCTAAAATGTCTGTGGGTAGGATGCGTCTGTATTTTGCAGTCAATCCCATCAGTGGCCCAAGAAAAAGCAGATGGTTACAAAGGCATCTGGTTTACGCTGGGTCAATTCTCTTCCTACGGAGATAAATATTCAGGAGGATTGGGAACCTATACAGCCAATCATATTCCTGTGGCGGTGTACAGCAAAACTACCCAAAAAACATTTTTTGTGTATGGTGCAACAAGTGCTGAAAATGAAAAACACCTGCTGATTGCCATCTCCTATTTTGATCACAAGAAAAAACAAGTTCCCAAGCCTACCATTGTGTATGACAAGATGGGCGTGAACGACCCGCACGACAATGCATCCATATCCATAGATGATCAAGGGTTTATCTGGGTCTTTGTCAGCGGGAGAAATACAAGCAGGCCGGGTTTGATTTTCAAAAGCAAACAACCCTATTCCATTGATGGATTCACCCAGATCAACCAAGGGGAAATGACCTATCCCCAGCCCTGGTTCATTCCCGGAAAAGGCTTTTTTTACCTGTTCACCAAATACACCAACGGCAGGGAACTCTATTGGAGAACAAGTGAAGACGGAATGAACTGGACCCAAGACCAAAAGCTGGCTAGTGCACTCAAGGCTGGCGCACCTACGGTCATTTCCCAGCTTTTTGCAATCAATCCTCAAGCGCAACTCAGGTCGGGTGAGTTGGCTGGCGCCATGGGCACTTGCCCAAGCTCCGCCAATCCAAGTTCAGCCAATGTTCAGCAGCCCTTTGGTACCCTTGCATTTGGCTACATGGGCGCCGAATCCATGTTCGCCCAAAGCAGTGCTAGCGTGGGTCACATCACACCCGTCATTGATTCAGATGGCAACATTCGCCGTGTGCCTGCAGTTGTTTGCTTTGAAGGTAAAGCCTATCCAGCGTTGGCTGTGGCTGCTTTGTCCGCTGCCACAGGTGTCCAGCCCATCTGGCGACAAACACAATCGGGTTTATTCGGTGCAAGCAGCGCTCAGTTACTAGACGTAGGTGGTTTGCAGCTGCCATTAGACCATCAAGGTCAGTTGCGCGTTTCATACCAAATGCCTCGCGATGGATTTGTTTCTGTTTCTGCCGTGGACGTGTTGCAAGGCAAGGTGCCGCCCAGCATGCTTAAAGGAGCTTGGGTGTTGGTAGGCTCTACTGCATTTGGCGGAGGCGATGCTGTGCCTACGCCTCAGGGTGGTGCAGTAGGCGGCGTAGAAGTACATGCCCAATTAATGTCGGCTGCACTCGATGCCCGCACACCATTTGTACCTGCATGGGCACCACTTTGGCCCTTGCAATCGGTCTTCCATCACTTGCCAATCAATTTAGCGTTTTGGGTGGAGAGCAAGGTTTGATTTTCGATGTTGGCTTCCCACCGCTTTCTCTAGGTGAAGATTTCACTCAGTACAAGTGGTTCTTCTGGATCGCTGCATTAGCTGCACTGATTTCAATGTGGATCATTCGAAATATTTTGAACTCACAATACGGTCGCGCGTGGAGAGCAGGTCGCGGACACGAAGTGGCTGCTCAGCTTGCCGGTATCAACACCGCACGTTCTAAGGTCTTAGCTTTTACAATTAGCGCAGGAATTGCAGGTCTAGCAGGTGCGACGGAATACGCTTGTTATTTTTGTCACGGCCGCTGAATTCTGCAATGAACATGTCTTGTGGGTAGCCACACTTGTCCACAATGATTCGGCGCAACTCACGTTCTTTTTTGCGCACATCGTCTACATGGCCGCGGACCATGTCGCACAGTTTTTCAATGGTCTTGGCTGTGAATCGTATGGTCATCAATTCTTCAGACAGTGCCGCTTGTGCTTTTTGATAAGCCGGTGTTCCCCAGCCTTCTTTAGCAGAAATAGCATGAACTTTTTCGAACATTTCGGTGATGCGATCGAAGCGCTCCAGGGCCTGGTTCTTTAGCTCTTCCAATTTCTTGGTGAGGGCTTTGGAGCCGCCTTTGCCATCGTCGTCGTCTGATTCGTCAAATTCGTCGAAGTCTTCTTCGGCTACATAGTCGTCAGCTTCGTTGATGTTGGAGAAACCATCGACCACTGTTGAAATAACGATTTTGCCTTCGCGAATTTCATTGGCCAATCGCAAAATTTCTGCAATGGTGGCAGGCGATGCACTGATGGCGGTCATCATGTCCATCAAGCCGCCTTCAATGCGTTTGGCGATTTCAATTTCGCCTTCGCGTGTCAGCAATTCAACGGTACCCATTTCGCGCATGTACATGCGTACGGGGTCCGTGGTGCGA
>JBJOOI010000032.1:0-9995 GCA_046051375.1 Bacteroidota bacterium
ACCAAATGGGCGAAGGTGGGCGTTCTTTTCAAATACAATTCAGGCCTGCAGGAGTTTCCATGGCAGCAGGATCTGGGAAGGGGCAGGATTTATGACATGATGTCGAAGCTCAAACCTACCATGCCCGCAAAATATCCCGGAACAGACGTCTGGACGTTGGAGAGCAGGATTTTGGAGTGGGGAGCACAGCGGGACAATACATTGAATACGCAGATGATCCTTGCGCCAAGAGTTACACTGGAGCCAATCAAGGGCTGGGTCACCAATGTGGAATTCAACTATACCAATAGCAACAACCGCAGGGAGTTCATCGCCAAGCGATATCCTTGGGTGAGGCCTAACGGAGAATTGGTTATGGGTGCACAAGTGGGTACCTCATATCGTCCGAGGTTGAGTACAGACAACTATTTGTCGCCCAACATCTATTCAACCTATGCAAAAAGCTTTGGTAAGCATAACCTTTCGGTCATGGTGGGCTATCAACAGGAAAAATTCACCTATTTCTCCCTTAATGCAGATGCTTTGTATCTCTTGACTGACGATGTACCTTCTGTCAATACTGCGGTAGGTACCAAGACAGTTGATGATGCACAAGGCCATTGGTCTACCCGAAGCGGATTCGGAAGATTGTTATATGACTTTAGCGACAAATATCTGCTGGAAGCCAACTTCCGTGCCGATGCTTCTTCCAGGTTTGAGCCCGGTAAACAATGGGGGTATTTCCCTTCTGTCTCAGCGGGCTGGGTGGCATCCAAGGAGAAATTCTATCCATTGAAAGACGTGGTCAATTACATGAAGATCAGGGGTTCATTGGGCGAATTGGGCAACCAGAGCGTATCCAATTACCTGTATATCCCTACCATGGGAATCGGCCAAACGTCTTATCTCTTTAGCGGACAACGTTTATGGTCTGTAGGTGCACCAAATATCTCGAGTGTTGATCTAAGTTGGGAAAAAGTAAGAACACTTGATTTTGGTGCAGATCTCGCTTTTTTCAAGAGAAGATTATCCGTAACCTATGACTGGTACCAATCCTTTACCACCGACCTTGTAGGTCCGGGTGCTGCTGTACCTGCATTGCTGGGCACGGCTGTACCCAGAGAAAACTCCGGTGAGATCAGGACAAGGGGTTTTGATCTGGAATTGAAGTGGAAGGATCGAATTGGCGAAGTCTATTTTGAGATCGGTGGTAACCTTGCCAACAACATAAGCCAGGTCATGTCCTATAATAACCCCACTCAAATCCTAAGCACTTTTAGAAACGGTCAAGTACTGGGTGAATTATGGGGCTATAAAACCGCTGGACTTTTCCAAACGGCTGAAGACATCACCAAATGGCCTAATCAATCATTTCTATGGTCTGGAAGATGGAATACAGGTGACCTGAAATACCTGGATCTTGATAACAATGGAGTTGTCAATAATGGAAAAAATACAGTGGCAGATCCAGGAGATATGCGCATTATTGGCAATGAGAGGCCCCAGTATCTTTATGGGTTTAACGGTAATGTTTCATGGAAGGGACTTGAGTTGTCCTTTTTCTTCCAGGGTGTAGGTAAGCAAGACCTCTACATTACTGAGATCTTGAATGGAAACGTATTCAGGGGAGCTGCACAAGGACCACTTCACGCGATGGTTTATACCCAGCATCTTGATTACTGGAGAGATGCATCAAGCCCGTTGGGTGCAAATCCTAACGCTTACTATGCGAAACCTTACTCTGTATTTGACGGTGATAACAGCAAGAATTACGGAAGACCGGTTGATCGGTATTTGCCAAGCGGAGCCTACTGCAGACTTAAGAATCTGCGGTTGGGTTATACCATTCCTCAAAAAATAATCAACAAGGTGCAGATCAAGGGGGCTAATATTTATTTTTCTGGCGAAAACCTTTTCATTATCAACAAATTCAAATTGCTTGATCCTGAACAGACAGCAGGTAGCGCAGGTGACGGAAGAATCTATCCTTTATCAAAGGCCTTCTCTCTTGGATTGAATGTCAACTTCTAAAAAAACAGGTATGAAAAAAATATATTTAATTCTATTCCTTTTCGTTGGGCTTGGAGCTGGCCTTTCTTCATGCAAGAAAGATTTTCTCAACCTGACGCCACTTGACCAAATATCAGATCCTGAATTCTGGAAAACCGATCAGGACCTCGAACTTTACATGAATGGCCTGTATAATGTTCTGCCCGGATGGAATCTCTCAGGAGCCGGTGGCCATCCATTGCTTGATGCAGGAACGGATATGGCCATTACCGTCGGTTTGTTTTTAGGTGAAAAAAACCGTCTTGATGGTGCCATCAACATCCCTTCAAGCGGAGGAGGGTGGACTTGGACCAACGTTCGTAATGTGAATTATTTCCTGGCAAACAGCGATCGTGTCAAAACGGGAGCCCTAAAAGACCATTATACAGGGGAAGCATACTTTTTCAGGGCTTTCAACTACTTTAATTTGTTGAAGCAATTTGGTGATCTTCCTATTGTAAAGACTCCTTTGACCGTAAAGGATGAGGCTGCCTTGTATGGTCCCCGCAGTTCCAGAACAGATGTCGTGAATTTCATCCTGAGTGACCTGGACCTTGCAGTGACAAAACTGAAGAAAAAGTCTGAAGTACCGGCACAACGGATTAACCGCGATGTAGCTTTGTTGTTAAAATCCAGGGTAGCACTTTATGAAGGCACCTGGCAAAAGTACCATCAAAATGATGCATTCAAAGGAACGACGGATGGTAAGGTATTTCTTACCGCAGCTGCCAATGCTGCAAAAGCAGTAATGGATGGGGCAATCTACAGGCTGACCACGGGCAATCCCAATCAAGTGTATTATGAGCTTTTTAATCAAGTGAACCTGCTTTCAGATCCTGAAGTCATGCTTTGGAGGGGTTACACTTTTGCATTTGGTAGCAATGCACTTCAGACCTGGCCCAATGGATCTGGTTATACCCAGGATATGGTTAACCTTTACCTGTGTACTGATGGATTGCCTATAAGCGTAAGTCCGCTGTATCGCGGTGATAAGGACATAAGAAATGTAGTCATGAACCGCGATCCAAGGTTTGTCCAAACGGTCATGAACCCAGGAGACCCTGTTGCGATCAATTTAAGAAATGACACTACCAAGTATTTGCTTCCTTTGTTGGGAGGGGCACAGACGGGTCCCACTGGATACGAATCACAGAAATGGCGCCGTCCTCAGTTTGACCCTACAACAAACGGATTTAGTGGAGAAGTACCGTACATTATTTTTCGCTATGCAGAAGCCTTGCTCAATTATGCTGAAGCAAAAGCTGAATTGGGAGAATTGACCCAGGCTGATGTCGATTTGACGATCAATAGGCTGAGGGCCCGGGTTGGCATGCCCAATATGACCATTGCCTCTATTCGAACTGATCCCAACTGGCCGGATTATGGTTATACGCTGAGTAGTGCGCTGCGCGAGATCAGAAGAGAACGCACCGTTGAGTTGATGGCGGAAGGCTTTCGACGTGATGATATCATGCGTTGGGCTGCACATAAGTTGATTATTGGTAAAAGACCCAAGGGTGCTTTTTATTCAGATGAATTAAAAAAAGCATTTACAAATTTGGCGGTAGATGCTGCGAACTATCTTGATCCTTACAGGACTTCGCTTGTTGGACCTGGAAGTACCTGGGGATTCGATCCCGCTAAGCATTATCTTTTGCCCATTCCGATTAACGAGATGACATTAAACCCGGCCATTAAACAGAATCCCGGCTATTAGTCGATACCACCAGATATTCGTTACTATCTATTTTTTCTACACATCACCGCCTGGTTCATTGAATCAGGCGGTTTGCTTTTTATCCGAACATCCATTGCTAAAAAATACTATCTATTGTAAGCATTAATCATTGAAGCATATTTTTTTGATTAATCTTTATATCGTAAATTAATTTTTAAATTAAAACCTATAACCAATGCCGCAAGAATGGAGTATAAATTGTAAGGTTTCGGATTGGTTTTCCTTTTTGCGGTCTAATAAAAACTGCAACAGCTTTTGAAAATTATTAATTTCACGATGCCTGAAAAGATAGGCAAGTCAATACATATAAAGGAGGATAAGTTACCTTATTTCTATCCTCACCTGCATCGCCATGTTGAAATTCAAATCACCTGGGTGCTTAGTGGTGAGGGTACCGTTGTAATTGGGAATAACATGAAACCCTTTCAATCGGGTGATTTGTTTGTGATTGGAGCCAATCAGCCTCATTTGTTCAAAAGCAACCCTTGTTATTTTGAACCAGATAGCCGAAAAAAAATTCATGCCCTGAATATATTCTTCAATCCGGAAGGATTCATTTCACAGCTGCTCAAGTTTCCTGAAATGAACAGGATTAAAAAATTTATTCAATCGAGCAACTATGGCATCCAGGCATCTGAAAAAGATGCGCCTAAATTGTTTGAATATTTTCTTAAAGTCATCAATAATGAGGAAGGATTTATGATGGCCTATTTTATTGAGATGCTTCAGGTAATGGCCAATTTAACCCAATGGGAATATTTTTCGACAGAATCTTTTGAGCACATGTTTACCGATACGGACGGGCTGAAGATGAATGATATTTTCCGTTATACCATGGATCACTACAAGGAAGAAATTTCGCTGGACCAGATTTCAGCCGTTGCACACCTTGCGCCCCAATCTTTTTGCAGATATTTTAAAAAACACAGCGCTAAAACGTATACCCAATTTTTAAATGAACTGAGGATCAATGAAGCATGCAAGCGTTTGATGGAAAAAAGGTTTGTTTCTATTGGTGAAATTGCCCATCAATGCGGTTTTAACAGTGTGGTTTCATTTAATCGTGTTTTTAAAAGTATCGTTTCTAAAACACCCCGGGATTTTATAAAAATGCACGAAAAAAAACTGCCCCATTCATATTTTGATATACCCAATGAAATGGTAAATTATAATTCAACACACTAAATACAATATCATGGCATCCTTCCCCAGCATTTTTAATGACGTTATTGGGCCTGTGATGAGGGGTCCATCAAGTTCACATTGCGCAGCATCTTTGAGAATAGGACGGTTGTGCAGAGATTTGATGGGAGGTGCCATATCACATGTTTTGATTGAATTCGACCCTAATGGTTCTCTTGCAACAACACACAAAAGTCAGGGTTCAGACATGGGTTTGTTTGGTGGGTTTTTGGGATGGGAGGCGTATGATGAGCGACTTCCTCAATCGGAAAAATTTCTTGAACTGGAGGGCATTCAGGTTGACATTGAAATTCATGATATCGGTGCCGATCATCCCAATACCTATAAGCTTACCATGAGCAATAAAGAGGAGTGTCATCGCATGACTGCGATTTCAACCGGCGGTGGAATGATAGAGGTAATTGAAATTGACAACTGCAAAGTATCGCTTGCAGGAGATTATTATGAAACGCTTATCTATTGCGACTTTGCAGAAAACCTAATTCCATTTCTTAAAAATACCGTTGTTTATGATGAAATCCTGTTTCACGAAACGAATGGAGAAGGCGCCCATTTTATTGAAGTAAAAGCCCAGCATTTTTTCGATGAAAATATTTTGCTGGAAATACTCGTCATGAGTGAAGTAAGGGGGATCAAACAACTGTCACCCGTGCTTCCGGTTTTGTCCAGAAATGATTTGCGTGTGCCTTTTATTACCAGCGATGAAATGATTGTTTACAATCAGGATAAAAACCTGGCCCTTTGGGAATTGGCGATTGACTATGAGTGCATGAGGGGAAATATTTCAAGGGAGGAAGTATTTGAAAAAATGAGATCCATTGTTCGCATCATGCGCAATGCCATTGATACAGGATTGGCCGGAACCAGTTATGACGATAGGATTTTGGGCAGTCAATCTGTTCAGTTAAAAGAACAACTGACAAATAAACGGTTGATGGGTGGTGATGTGAACAACACCATCATCATGTATGTTTCAGCCATCATGGAAGTGAAGAGTTCCATGGGTGTTATTGTGGCTGCACCCACTGCCGGTTCTTGTGGCGCTTTGCCTGGAGCAATTATCGGAATGGCAACTTCTTTGGATTTATCTGAAGATGAAATTGTAAAGGCAATGCTTGCTGCTGGAATCATCGGGGTTTTTGTTGCAGCCCATGCGACATTTGCTGCAGAAGTGGGGGGATGTATGGCTGAATGTGGTTCTGGTTCAGGAATGGCTGCAGCTGCATTGGTGGGTATGGCCAACGGAAGTTTGGCGCAATCCTTGTCTGCTGCTTCATTGGCCTTGCAGAATGTACTCGGATTGATTTGCGACCCGATAGGAAACAGGGTAGAAGCCCCCTGCCTTGGAAGGAATGTTATGGCCGCAACAAATGCCGTCTCCTGCGCCAACATGGCCTTGTCTGATTACAATCACCTGGTTCCGCTGGATGAAGTCATTGAAACCATGCAAAAGGTTGGCAACGAAATTCATCATACCCTGCGTTGTACCAATCTCGGAGGCCTTTCCATTACCAAGGCAGCAAAAGAGATAGAGCAGCAATTAGACAATCAACCCCAATCATTTTTCAAAATTTGTTAGCCAACATGTTCGACAAGAAAGTATACATCGAAAGAAGGAAACAATTGCAACATGCTGTTGGCAGTGGTCTTATTGTATTGTTGGGTAATGAAGAGAGCAGCATGAACTATAAGGATAATCTTTATCCTTTCAGACAAGATAGCAGCTTCTTGTATTTCTTTGGAATTGACAGGCCAGCTTTGATAGGGATCATTGATATCGACAATGACAATGAAATTCTTTTTGGTGATGATTTTACCACCGAAGAAATGATCTGGACCGGTTATCGCGAACCCTTGAATCTGCTTTCAGACAGCATTGGAATTTCAATCGTCAAACCAAAAAAAGATCTCTGGTCTTTTATACGCTTGGCAACAGAACAGAAAAAGAAAATCCATTTTTTGCCACCCTATAGACCCGAACAGCAGAATCTATTGGCTGACCTATTGGGCGTTTCATCCGGATCGTTGTCAGGAATGTTTTCAATCAGTTTGATCAAGGCAATTGTTGCACAGCGGTCTTATAAATCAACTGAAGAAACTGAGGAAATCAACAGTGCGGTAAACACTACTGCTGCTATGCAACTTGCAGCGATTACCATGGCAAAGGAAGGGATGACTGAAGCACAAATTGCAGGGAAAATGCAGGAAATAGCCATTGGTGCAGGGGGCAATCTTTCTTTTCCTACCATTCTTACCCAGCAGGGTCAAATTCTTCACAATGGCTATAGCCATTCCCTGTTGACAGCGGGAAACCTCGTTCTGTCTGATTGCGGTGCTGAAACGGGAATGCACTATGCAGGGGACCTTACCAGAACTTTTCCAGTGAGTACAAAATTTACTCCGGCACAAAGGGATGTTTATGATATTGTACTCCATGCACATGAGTCTTCAGTTGCCTTGCTGCAACCTGGGAAATCTTTCAGGGATATTCATTTGCATGCCTGTGAAAAATTGACGGAGGGCTTACAGCAACTGGGGATCATGAAAGGCGATGTAAAAGAAGCCGTTGCCTTGGGCGCACATGCACTTTTTTTCCCATGCGGCCTTGGCCATATGATGGGATTGGATACGCATGATATGGAGAACCTGGGTGAACAGTATGTTGGGTACAATGAAGAAATAAAAAAAAGCACACAGTTTGGTTTAAAATCATTGCGCTTGGCCAAGCCTCTCGAAGAGGGCTTTGTTCTTACCGTTGAACCTGGCCTGTATTTTAATCCCGCGCTGATCGATGAGTGGGAAGCAAACAATCAGTTTGGGTCTTTTATCAATTATGAAAAACTAAAAGCCTACAGGAATCTGACTGGAATCAGGGTTGAGGAAGATTTTGTCATTACGCGTAATGGCAGCAGATTGTTGGGAAACCCATTGGCTAAAACGGCCAATGAAATTGAAGTGCTAAGATTGGGTTGATGTTCCTGGAAGTATTTATTCATCCCTGAATGGTGTCTGCTTTAATCACAAAACTGTATTACCACAAGATAAATTAAGTCGAGGCCATTCATCCACCAATAATTTAGCCAATGAAATTTTTTACTGTTTTTTTTGCTGTAGCAGCAAGCTTTATTGTGTTGTCAGCATACAATGAAAAGAGTACACATCGAAATTCTCC
Organism: Bacteroidota bacterium; assembly: GCA_046051375.1. GTDB lineage: Bacteria > Bacteroidota > Bacteroidia > Chitinophagales > Chitinophagaceae > Pollutibacter. The sequence continues at coordinate 8,142 of JBJOOI010000032.1, forward strand.
ACGCCAAAACAGTAAGCCGAATATTATTTTTATTCTCACCGATGATCAACGTTGGGATGCTCTTGGATTTGCAGGAAATCCCATCATAAAAACACCAAACATTGACAGGCTTGCCAGTGGTGGAATTTATTTTAAGAATGCTTTTGCATCCACACCCATTTGTGCGGCAAGCCGTGCATCCTTGTTTACAGGGTTGTACGAGCGTACCCATGATTATACGTTTGGAAAGCTTCCATTGAGCAACGAATACATGCTGGAAAGTTATCCTTATCTGCTCCGAAAAGCGGGATACCAGACAGGGTTCGTTGGTAAATTTGGTGTAAAAGTCAATAAAGGAATTGAAAGCGCCATGTTTAGCGTCAGTAAACAAACAGCATGGCCATATATAAAAGAGATTGATGGCAAAAAAATACACCTGGCCGATATCAATGGTAATCACGCCATTGATTTTATACAATCAAATAAAGATCAGCCCTTTTGTCTTTCACTTTCATTTTGGTCGCCACATGCTGATGATGATTCGAAGGAACAATATTTCTGGCCTTCCTACTGTGATAGTTTGTATACGGATGCCCGTATTCCTGTACCATCAACTGCAGACCCTGCATTTTTTAATGCGTTGCCAACGTTCCTTCAACAAACCATGAACCGTGACAGATGGTATTGGAGGTTTGATTCAACCGACAAATACCAGAGGATGGTAAAAGGATATTACAGGATGATCAGTGGTGTTGACAGTGTTATAGGACGTATAAGGGCCACATTGGAGGAACAGGGGCTGGCAGAAAATACCGTCATCATTTTTATGGGGGATAATGGATATTTTTTAGGAGACCGGGGCTATGCTGACAAATGGCTGATGTATGAACAATCCATTCGTATCCCAATGATTATTTACGATCCGAGGCAACCGAAAGCTAATCGGGGAAGAACATATGACGAAATGGTTCTCAATGTAGATATTACCCCTACTATACTTAAACTCGCGGGCTTGAATATTCCTGAACGCTATCAAGGGGAAAGCCTGACCTCCTTTTATCAGGGAAGACCAAAGAAATGGAGAAGCGCAATTTTTTGTGAACACCGGTTGGAAGGAAATCCACTTTTATTGAAGACCGAATGTTACAGGGATGATACATGGAAGTTTATCCGATATGAGGATCACCCGACATATTATGAATTGTACAATTTAAAAAAAGACATCAATGAGACCCATAACCTTGCTTTTGATAAAAAGTACAAGGATAGGGTAGCGTTTTATGCTCAACAATGTGATTCAGCAGCGGCTAAGTTATTGTCGAAAAGGGTTAGCCCCCTTCATTAAATAACCCTGGTGTTCATTGGTCTTCAAGTTGAACGGTGAATTGGTAGGTTCCAGACCCCAGTGCAAATATCGACTCCTTTTTTTCAGTCCCCTTGAATTGAATGGCTCCATTCCCCGATACAGGAATTCCTCTTTCTTTTATATTTTTCAAGGAAGCTGGAAGGAAGACTTCGGCGGTTGCATTTACTGGTATGGTGACGTCAAGCGTCAACGTTTTTCCTGATTTTTTCCAGTATGTGCTTACTTTTCCTAGTACAGAATTGTATGAGGCTTTTGCCCACTGCAGGTCATGTATTTGCGGATGGATGATGATTTTATTGTAGCCTACAGCATCATTTGCAGGACGAATGCCAGCCAAATGTTTATAAAACCATTCGCTGATGGAACCAAACATAGGATGATTGTGTGAATAGATATTTTCTTCCAGTGGCCAGTGTTCCCATAATGTAGTGGCTCCGTTCGCCAACATATATCCCCACCCTGGAAATGTTTTTTGTGTTGCCATTTTGTAGGCCTTGCTCCCATTCCCT
>JBJOOI010000033.1:0-9846 GCA_046051375.1 Bacteroidota bacterium
GACTTTCATTCTGAATACATATTCATACTGCGCAACCACCCTATCCACTTTTGCCCTGGTAAGGTTGTTTTGGTTGTTCAGCCATTCGATGGTTTGCATGACACCCAGTTCATACCTTCTGCTGGCGAGGTCGAATGATCTTTGGGCGGTAGCCACTGCTTTCTCTCTTGCCAGAAATGTTTGAAAAGAGCCGGTGGCACTGTAGTAAGCAGTGTAAATATCTTGTTTCAGCTGCAGCTTATCCCTTTCGATGGCAAGGTCACTGCGTTTGATGTCCAGCTTTGCATTTTTCATGTTGCTGCGCGCCTGGCCGCCATTGAAAATCGGAACATTGATGGATACTCCAAGGCCTTGCCCAAACTGGTCTCTCAGTTGTTTGCCATATCCATTCCAATATTCACCGAACTTGCGGTCCACAAAATTGACATCATAGTTGGGGGCGTAAACAGGTACCTGTGTGGTTCCCTGCTTGATATAGGCACCCGTGCTCTGCTCGCCCAAGTATTTAACCCCTGTGCTTTTCAAGAGGAACTGGTTGAAGTTGGTGGCCAGCTGTCCGAAGGCAGTAATTGAAGGTTTCATCTGTGCCTCAGCCACAAGCAAGCCCTTTTCAGCGGCCTTTTTCCTCAGATCATTCAAGCGGATCTGTGGTTGCGAAGCAAGGGCAGTCTGGTAGACTTCTTCTGGACGGATCTCCAGAAGATTGTCAACGGGAATCTTGTCTACTGGAGGAATCACCAGTTCAAATGGCTGATCAGCAGGGAGATTCAGCAATGATTTGAGCGAAAGCTTATCCAGCTCTGCCTGCGACTTGGCTTGCACATAAGTGGCGCTATCGCGTGCTACAGTTGCTTCCAGCTCAGCAGCATTGAGTTCAGGAAGGCTTCCTGCATCCACAAGCTTACGGGTATTCCTGTACTGCGCATTGGTTTGGTCCAGCACAATGCGGCTGATTTCAACCTGCTCATAGCTGAGCAGTGCGCGCAGGTAGAGCTGCGCAATGTTCAGTCCAATATCATTGCTGGCTTTGTCTACAGCAGCCTTGTCGGCTTCCAAACTGAGTTTATTGGCAGCTTCGGTATTTTTTCTGCTGTTGAAATTGAACAACAATACGTTGGATGAAATAGACATTTGCTCAAACATGGCAGAACGGCTGGTGTACACGTTGGTGGTTCTATCGAGTGTCCGTCCAAAAGAAAAACCATGGGTGAGGCCATAAGAAAGGCTTGGCAGCTTTTGTAAAGATGATTGCTGGTAAGCGATTTCAGCCTGTTCCACCTGAATGGCCGCTTGCCTTACAGCAATATTGTTCTTCATTCCATAGTCCACACAACGCCTGAGATCCCATTTACTGTCTTGAGAGAATGCACCTGTAAAGGCGATGCAAAAAAATAGAACGACTAAAACCCTCGATATCATGTTATTGAGTTGAATCTTCACTTTTCAGGTTTTTCCTGAAATTCAGTGCAAAGATTCAACAAAATAGGGTATTATCAAAATCGTTCGTCCCTGCTAACGACCGCTTACAACAGTTCAATGGCCCTAAAGGCCTGTTCGAGGTCTTTGACCAGGAATGCAGCATCCTCCAGGCCAACATAGATCCTGACCAAACGATGCGTAGGATTGAGAGGGTCAAACTCATGCTGTGGAATGTTAGCGCACTTTGGAATCACAAGGGATTCATGACCGCCCCAACTCACCGCCATCCTGAAATATTGAAGGGAATTGCAGAATTTTTCAATTTCCTGGATTTCCTGCGCTTTGATATAAAAGGAGATCAGCCCACAGGCATTTTTCATCTGGCTTTGTGCAAGTGTGAACTGTGGATGGGATGGATCAAGCGGGAAGATCAATGATTCAATGCGATCCACCGTTTTGAGATAATCCAATACTTTTTGCGTTGAGGCCGTAATCCTGTCGATCCTTGCAGGAAGGGTTCGCAAGCCGCGCAACAACAACCAGGCATTGAAAGGCTGAATCCCATTGCCTGCACAGAGGTATTCGCTGTTGAAAATTTTTCGCATCATCGCGGCTGTGCCGCAGAGCACGCCTCCAAGTGTATCGCTGTGTCCACCAATATACTTGGTGGCTGTCTGCATCGCAATGTCGATGCCCAGTTCAATCGGTTTTTGGTAGAGCGGTGTGCAATAGCTATTGTCAATGATGGTGATGATGCCACTGGGTTTTGCAAAATCCGCAATGGCCCTGAGGTCCTGAATGTCCAGCCACCAGGAATTGGGAGACTCAAGATAAATCAAGGTGGTATTGTCTTGCACATGCGCAAGGAATGATGTGGTATCTGTGCCATCGGCATAGGTAACGGTGACGCCAAACCTTGAAAGGATCTTATCAAACAAGTGTGCAGTCCAGCTGTAGGGATGGGTCACACTCAACACATGGTCTCCTGCTTTTACATTGGCCACAATGCCGGCGAAAGTAGCAGCAGCGCCATTGTTGAAGACCAGTGCATCTTCTGCACCATCCAATGCTGCCAGCTTTTTTCGGAGGATATCCACCGTTGGATTGAGACCGCGGCTGTAAAGGTATCCACCCATTTCATCTTCAAAAGCCTTGCGCATATCGGCAACGGTCTCAAAAGCAAAATTGCTGGTTTGAACAATGGGAGGTGCAATCGCATTGAAATAGGATGCATGGTCTTCTCCCAGGTGATTGATGATGAAGGAAATATCCTGATCTTCGTTATGCATCGATTTTTTTCTTTTTTCTGGTCAGGAAAAACAGCAACAAAAACCCGGCCAATACTGCTGTTGCAGTCAATGCTGTTTCGGGTTTGTCAATCGCAATGTTGGTGGCAACAAAAACGTAGGCTGCAATGAAAATCACAGGCATCACCGGGAAAAAACGCATGGAATAGATCTGCGACTTATCGAGGTGTTGTGTGCGTTTTCTGATGATGAAAATGGTGGCTGCAGAAAAGGCCATTCCGATGGAATCCAGAAAAATCGTGAAGCTCAGGATCTTGTCAAAGGTATCGGCAAAGAAAAGCACCACTACACTTATGATAGCATAAACAGTAAGGCTGACGGTGAGCACGTCACGCTTTTCATCCTTCTTGCCAAATGCTTTTGGCAGAATACCATCCTGGCTCATGGCATACATCACCCGCGGATTGCTTAACAACAAAACATTTACATAAGCCAGTACTGCAATGAACAACAAGATGGAGAAGGCAAAACGACCTGTAGGCCCAAACATCCTTTCGGCTACAATGGCTGCAATGCCTTTTGCATTTTTCAGTTCTTCAAATCCAATGACACGGTAATAGGCATAACTCACCGAAAGGTACAAGAGGATGATCACCATGATGCCAATGAAAATACCCCTGGGCAGGTTTTTTTGTGGGTCCTTGACCTCATCCCCAAAATTGATGGTTTGCTGGTATCCGCCATAGGTAAAGGAAACAGCAATCAATGCAAGGCCAAAGGACTTTACATAATCAATGAACTTGAAATCTCCGGTTGGAATGGTGACGGCAGGTGCAATATTTTTAACGGGAAAAAAAATGGCAGACACAATCAGCAAGATCATGGAAATCTTGATCAGCATCAAGATATTCTGCGCAGTGGAACTCATGCGCAAACCCAACAGGTTGATGCCATAAAACATGCCAATGGCCACCATGGCAATCAGCGCCTTAACAAAGTCAGTTGGTGGGACGGAAAAAATAATCTGAGAAATATATTCACTGCCGATCAGTGCAACACCCGAGAGAGAAGCGGCATTGGAAATGAGGATGATACAGTTGACAGCAAAGGCGATGGAAGGATGGTAACAGGTGGCGAAGATTTTATAGTATCCACCGGTGATCGGATAACGGGATCCGATTTCTGCATAGGTCAGTGCGCCGCAGAGGGCAATGAATCCACCCACAATCCAACTGATGAAAAATACATTGGGCGTGATGGCTGCACGGGCAGAATCTGAAGCTGTCCTGAAAATACCCATGCCGATCACCAGTCCGATGACGATCATGGTGAGGTCAAAAAGGTTGAGTTGGGGTTTCTTTGATGGGGTCATGCGTTGAAGATAATAAAAAGCGCTGAGGGAGGAAAGTTGACCATTGATTTTTCAGGAATCCACAGGATGTGGACATCCTCTTTGAATCACAACCCATCCTGCACTTATCTTCGCTTTGCATTACGGTTGAAGATCGTGCAAACGAAATTCATTAAAAGGGAAGTCCGGTTCCATTCCGGCGCTATCCCCGTAGCTGTATAAACCATCTCGCCACAGCGGGACCATTTCCTCCACAGCCACTGCGCAAGCGGGAAGGCCGGAAATGGGGTTGAGCCAGAAGACCTGCCTGATGCATCATTTTTTAACCAGGGCTTTCGGGAGAAAAGCTGGGATGAATTTTCTGCTGCAGCAGTCAACCATTTCTGTATTATCCGAAGGTTCATAGTAAAACCAACACTATGACCAAAAAATTCTTCATTGCTTGCATGCTCCTTGTATCATCGGGAGCAATGGCGCAAACAGATTCAAGCAAACAACTCAACGAAATTGTGGTAACCGCCAACAGGTTTCCACAGAAGCAGGTCAACACCGGTAAGGTGATGACCGTCATCAACAAGCAAGACATTGAACGCTCTCCTTATGCTTCCATTGGCGAACTGCTCGCAAGACAATCCGGTATCACCATCATTGGAGCCAATAATGCCCCGGGCACCAACAATGATCTTTATGTGAGGGGCGGTGGCACTGGAAAAACGCTTGTTTTGGTGGATGGATTTCCCGCCTTTGACGGTTCTACGATTCGTGCCACTTTCGACATCAATTTTTTACCCTTGGGTGAAGTGGAAAGGATTGAAATTTTAAAAGGGGGACAGTCCACCCTTTATGGGTCTGATGCCGTTGCAGGTGTTGTGAACATCATCACCAGAAAAAACGAAACAAGAAAACCCTCTCTGGGCCTGCACTTATCCGCGGGATCCTTTGGCGCCAGATCCATGGATCTCTCTTCAACCGGAACAACAAAAAACATCCAGTACAAATTGCAGTATACCCGTTCGAGTTCGGATGGATTTTCCGCAGCCCTCGACACAGGCCGCAACAAAGGATTTGACAAGGATGGCATGAAACAATCATTGCTGTTGGCACAGTTCAGTTCTGCCTACAAAAGCAAATGGTCCTGGAACACAGGGATGCAGTTGAGCAAATACAAGAATGAACTCGATCAGTCTGCGTTCAATGATGCAAAAGATTTTACAGTCGAAAACCAAAACCTCCAATTCAATGCAGGCATTGCGCGGAAACTGGAGAAAGGAACCCTGCGGCTGAATTATAACCTGAACAACAGTTCCAGGAATTATCTCGACGATTCTGTCTCCCTCAACGGATTCGCCAAATTCATTCAATCAGATTACAAGGGTCGGTCTTCCTATCTTGAAGCCCTGGGAAATCTTGACCTCAACAAATATGTAAAATTGTTGATTGGTCTTGAACACAGGTGGCAGAACACTGATCAATATTATTTCTCCCTGAGCAGCTGGGGTAAATATGAAACCACCCTATCCGATGATTCTGCCAAAACCAATATCAGCAGTGGTTTTGCTTCTGTGGTCTACAACAATGAGAAAGGTTTCAACCTGGAGTCTGGCATACGGTTCAACCAACACAGCAGGTTTGGAAACAACATGACCTATACCATCAACCCTTCTTATATCATTGAAGAAAAAATCAAGATTGCGTTCAACCTCTCCTCAGCATTTACTGCGCCCACCTTGTACCAATTGTTTGATGGATTTTCAGGCAACAGGAAACTCAATCCGGAAACCTCAGTCAGCAGTGAAGTTTCATTAGAATACATTGGCAACAAAAAAATCAGTGCGAGAATAACTGGATTTTCGCGCAAGCTTCGCAATGGCATTGACTACGACTATATCAACAACAAGTACTTCAACAATGCCCTGCAAAAAGACCGTGGACTTGAATTGGAATCTGGTTATGCTTCAGGGAAATGGAACATCAAAATGAACTATACCTTGCTGAAAGGTGAAGTAACCACCACCAATTTCGTTTACAATCCAAGCACATTTAGCTATACTTCCAAGGGTGATACCACCTATTCACACTTGTTCAGGGTTCCAAAAAGCAATCTCAATTTTTCAGCCGGATACCAGGTCAACAGCAAGATTTACCTCTCCATTTCACAGCGTTTTGCCGGGAAAAGGTTTGAACCCATCTTTGGTGGAAAACCAAAGCAGCTGGATGCTTTCAACACAACAGATGTTTTTGCGCAGTACCAGTTGCGCAAGAAGATAAGGCTTTATGCAGGCTGCAAGAACATCTTCAACCAGCAGTACCAGGAAGTGATGGGTTATACTGCCAGAGGAAGGAATTATGTTTTTGGGGTGAGGCTGAAGTGGTTGAAGGGGTTGAGGGAGGTGGAAAGAGGTTGAGGGAAGTTTTGAAGGAAAAAAATTAAATTGCTAATGCAACAACCTCTCTAAACGTCTCTCAACCTCCCTCAACATTTCAAATATGAATTTCGACGAAATCCTCACCATCAGCTTCACCCTTTTTGCCGTAATCGACATCATCGGATCCATTCCCTTGTTGTTGTCACTCAAGCAAAAGATGGGTGGCATCCATGAAATGAAGGCCAGCCTGATTTCAGGTGGATTGATGATATTCTTCTTGTTTGTTGGAGAGAAATTTTTGGGCATTCTTGGAGTGGATGTGAAATCATTTGCAGTTGGGGGCTCCATTGTGATCTTCATTTTGGGCCTTGAAATGGTATTGGGCATTGAGTTTTTCAAGGGTGACGCCAATCCTAAATCGGGAACAGTGGTTCCGATTGCCTTCCCATTGATTGCAGGTTCCGGAACACTTACCACCATCATTTCGCTTCGTTCCAGCTACAGTGAATGGCCCATTTTGTTGGGCATCCTGATCAATGTGGTTTTTGTTTACCTGGTCTTGCATTCGCTGGATTTTATTTCTAAAATCCTGGGGCAGGCTGGCATGCTGGCCATTCGGAAGTTCTTTGGCGTAGTGCTGTTGGCCATTGCTGTGAAAATCTTTGCAGGCAATGTGGGTGGGCTGATCAAGTGAGTACCTGCGTTCTTCAGTCCAGTTCAATGAGCAGGAAAAACAAAATTATCACTTTATTTTATCTTCAAGATATATGGTAAAACGCCCCTTGTAATTATAATGTTTAGTGTTGTGTTTTGCAGCAATGGTCTTCTTGATGTCCTCGACCGTATAAGAGGATAAAATTTTTTCTGCCAAGGGTTGATACCATTTCCTTTCCTCCAACTCCTTGTGTTCAATAAACCAACTGGGCTTATTGCTTGAACGTGCTATAATGTTTTTCAGTAGATTGACAGGATCAGCTTCGTGCATTTCATCAAAATAATAGACCACGGTCTCATAATCCCATGTTTCGCTAATCAGCTCGACCATTTTTTTTAATTCGCTTTCAAAATAGAGAAATGTAAAGCAGAATATTTCTGCGTAATCGTTTCTATTTGTTGCAGACATTTTTGCCTTCGTAAAAATTTTATCGGTCCATTTTTTTTGCTTTTCCGTCGGTTCGATTTGCGATTGCATGAAGAGAAAATCTTCATAATCGTAATCAATGGGGAAAGTGAATTCTAGGATTCTAGGCAGGCGCTGCAAATCTCCAGACGAGATATATATTTCTTTCAGTTTTTTGTAATAGGCATAATCAAATTCACTTCTCACATTTCGTTTAATTTGCTCCAGTGCAATACGCTCAGCCCGATCAAACATCTTGCAAGAAGTCAATGCATCAATCAGCATCAGGTTATATTCATTCTGGTATAGCAAGGGAATGAACAAATCGACATTTTTTTCAAAAAGCTTGACCTTAACTGCAATGTCAAGCAGTTGCTTGATTTCCTGGATAGTGACAAAATGATCCATCCTGCCGAGCTTTTTAAACCTTGCCAACAATTGTTCAACAATAGCAAGCTCCCTTTCTGGGCTGCAGACACCTGCGAGCTCTAACAGAAACCCAACATAAGCAAGTGACATTTGAATGGATTCACCCCCTATTTTCTTGACAAAAAGTCCAACAGCTTTTCCCCATCCATCATCGAGCACAAGATTTCGAACTGGCTCAATGGTTTGTCGCAATAAATCGTTCAAATACTTGACGATGGCCTTGCTACCAGTTTCGATCGAATTGTGTTGATCAGCTATGCTCTGCAGTAAAGCATTGAAGACTTCAAATATTTTCTGGTCAACCAAATCAGCCCGGTACGTATCCAAGATAGGTTGATGAAGTTCTTTCCAGAGTCCAACAATTTTTTTTACTTCAGAAACTTCTGCCTTGCGTCTGTTTTTGATTACAGCCTTTCGTGCCTGTACCGTAAGCAATATTGCATCTTCAATGGTATATGTTTTTACTTCTGGATTAAAATGATTCATGAAAGCCAATTCGAGGTCTTTGTTCTTGACAAAAAGGGAGGCCACCCATGCTTTCAGCTCTTCTGCATCAACTTTTTCCAGCACCGCTTCATGGGGTAGCTTTTTCTTTGACTTGGGAATCTTTGGAGATAATTTTTTTGATCCGCCATTAGCAAGGTGAAGCAGCAGTGCTATCCGGTGTATACAAAGTATATTCCCCTTACCACAATCACAAGCATGGGAAGTAATCAGTTTGTTTTTCCCCAGGGACACCGCGGCATCAAAGCTCTGATCGCCTTCATCAATGTACGCAACAAAACTACCCTTAGGATGCTCGTCGCATTCCCTCACTTTAAGGCGTTCAGCTTTTTTTCTAGCCGCTGAAGAAAGGGATTCAGAAAATGCTGGTAAGGATAAATCTTCTAATTTCATGACCCGATGTAAATATTGTTTGAACAGTTTTGCATAATATTGGTTATAAAATTAAACAATGGTCATGAAAAATATACTCTTCCTATTCGGATTGATTATACTGTCTTTGGGCTGGACAGGTTGGAAGGCAAAACAGTCTAGCAGACCTTTTGTCAACAAAGCTGAGATCATTTCATGCATGGAAACCGAAACCATTGGTGCTTATTTGAATGAGGCTTCAAAGCCTTCGTTTGCTTCGATGCACAATGCTCCTTTGCAAGTTTCCCCCCAGGACCTTAAGGGAAAGATGATCAAATTTGATGTGTCTGATGGTGTTCAAGCCAATGCCTATTATCTGGCGCCCAAGAAAAAATCAAAAAAATGGCTGATTGTCATCCAGGAATGGTGGGGATTGAATGACCAGATCAAACAAGAAGCCGATAAGTATTTCACTGACCTTACAGACATGAATGTTCTTGCGATCGACATGTACGACGGAAAGGTTGCCGCCACGCCAGACAGTGCAATGAAACTGACAAGAGAGGCAAAGCCTGAAAGAATGACCAATATCATCCGCGGCGCCATTCAACAGGCCGGAGCCGATGCTGCCATCTACAGCGTGGGCTGGTGCTTTGGTGGCATGTGGAGTTTACAAACGGCCATCATCGGAGGTGCAAAAGCGAAGGGTACCATCATGTTCTATGGCAGGCCTGAAACAGATATGGAAAAACTGAAAAACATCCAGTGCGATATCATTGGTTTCTTCGGAAACCAGGACAGATCGCCCTCACCGGAAATGGTGACTGCTTTTGAAAAAAACATGGAAGCTGCCGGTAAAAAACTCAATACTTACAAGTATGATGCAGGACATGGTTTTGCCAATCCCAGCAATCCCAAATTCAATGCTGAAGCGACGGCTGATGCATATGCGAAGGCGATTGCTTTTCTACGATCACACTAACGGGGTCAATCAACTTTTGTAATGGATAAATTTTAGTCCAAGGTGGCTTTCAATCTCAGTTAGCGAATCGCTTTGTG
>JBJOOI010000034.1:0-9787 GCA_046051375.1 Bacteroidota bacterium
GCTTCAACAGGGGCATTGGTCTGCTTTCTGCTCCTGATGCATTCCATCCAGTTGCGCACGTGTGCTGACGTGAGAGGGTCTCCTCCGGTGTTGGCACCAGATTCTACCTTAACCATATTGTCTGTTAGGTTCATTTCAGGCAACAAAACTGGTTTCATGCCCATGGGTTTGGCAAATCTTTCCGTGAGTCCACCTTTGGGTGATACCTTGTTGTTGATGAGGTTAAGCTCGCCACCAACGCTGTAATAGACCTCACTGGCATTGTCATCGCCATTGTGCATCCTTGACATGAAGACCACCTGGAATCCTTTGGAAAGGTCATCCATTGGGCCATAATCGAACACAGCAGTGGTGGTATCCCAGTTCCTTCTGCCATCTTTCCACTGGTAAACGCCTCCGTTGGCCACTACGCTTCTTGGGTGTGAAAGACCAGTAAACCAATGCACTGTATCGATTTGATGGCTCATCCATTGACCAGGCATGCCTGATGAGTATGGCCAGAACAAACGGTATTCTAGGTATTTGCGGGGATCGAATTTTTCAAAAGGCCTGTTCATCAGATAGCGTTTCCAGTCGAGATCCTCTTCATGGCATTTGGCCACAAGGTCTGGCCTGCGCCACCTTCCAGGTTGGTTTACATTCCATGTCAATTCAACCATGGTAATGTCTCCGAATTGTCCGGATTTGATGAATTTTTCTGCCGCATGATAATTGGCACCAGACCTTCTTTGCGATCCAACCTGTATGATCCTGTCGGAAGCCTTTGCCGCCTTTAGCGCTGCACGGTTGTCTTCCATGGTTTCAGCAAAAGGTTTCTCTACATAGATGTCCTTGTTGGCCTTCAGTGCTTCAATGGTATGCAAAGCATGCTGAAAGTCTGCAGTAGAAATCATTACTGCATCGATGTCTTTGAGCGCATACAATTCATCATTGTTTTTGCATCCAATGATGTCGTGTTGAAACTTGTTTTTCAGGAAGTCAACTCCCTCATTCCTGCGAACTTTCCATATGTCGGATACAGCAACAATATCGAAGTTGAGTTCCTTGTAATGCTGCATGAAGGCAGGAATATGAGACTGCTTGTGTCTGTCGGAAAATCCTACAACGCCAACCCTTACGCGGTCATTGGCGCCTAAAATGTTTCCATATGATTTGGCTGTCCATCCCATGGAAGCCAGAGCAGTGGCTGCTGTAGCCTGCGCTGTTTGTCTGATGAATGTTCTGCGGTGGGTCATATGAGGGGTTTAAGAGGTTAAGGAGGTTTAAGTTGTTGAAGAAGTTGAGGGCACTTTAGCATACTCAACCACTTCAGTCAACAACTATAATTCTTTGATTTTCATGCTTCTAAAACTAACTTTATCATTATGATCTTGAAGAAGGATCCTGCCTTTGGGAGCCATTCCGAAATTTTCAATTTTTGCGTACTTGCTTCTTGCCACAAGTGCATTATAAATTGGAGTTCCCCTCTGGTATTCTACCATCTTGAAACCATTTAGCCAATGTTCAATCATACCATTGGGGTGGGCAATGATTCTTCCGCGGTTCCATTCTCCAATCGCAATTCTGTCTCTTCTGTTGGCATTGGGGTCAAGTCCGGTAGCGGCAGGAATCAGGTCGTACAAGGAAGCCATGGTCCTGTTTCCAACTACACCCATTTTGGCATCAGGATGTTTTGCATCATCAAGGATTTGGAACTCAGGACCAACTCCTGCTTTCCTGTCCTTGCTGGGAACAATAAAGTATTTGATGCCTGAATTGGCACTGTCAGTCAGTTTGAATTCGAATTGAAAGTCGAAAGCACCAAATTCCTTTTCGGTAATGATGTCGCCACCATCCGTACGCACTTCGTTGCCTGAATTGCGGATGGACAATTCACCATTTGCAATGTCCCATCCTTGAGACGGGAACGGATCCAAATTGGCTGACTGCCATCCTGCGGAGGATTTTCCATCCCACAACAAGGAATATCCCTGCTTTTTTTCTTCATCTGACAGGTTATTGTTGAGGAGGTTCACAACAAAGATGTTATCAGAGGGCGATGGCTTGATGTTGTTTGTTTTTATTTTGATGTTTTTCCAATGGATCTCTTTTCCTTCGTCAGACTTGTTTTTGATGGCATGAACCTGAAGGGCAATGAAGCCTTTGGGAGTAAGATCGTCAATAAGATAAGCGCAAGCCACACCATTTACCCAGGTTCTGATGGTATTGCCTATGCATTCAATCTTGTAGTGGTTCCAATCGGTTTTTTTAAATGCTTTTTGGGCAGCTTGATTATAATCCATGGGGTAGAGCCATCCACGCCTTGCTTCATCATAAATTCCACCACTCCAGGCCCTGTCAGAAGGATCCACCTCGGACTGGTAACCCCTGACCCTGTCTGGAACCTTGTTGTTTGCGCCTTCATTGGAAGTGATGCTCCTGAACTGGATGCCCGAATTCATATCGGCAAACATTTTCAGGTCAAGCTCCAAAACGAAATCACCATAGAGTTGTTCGGTAGCCAAGAATGAGTTTGGTTCACCATGTACAGTTGTACCAACGATTTCTCCATTTTTTACTGTGTATTTGGCCTTTCCATTCAATTGTTTGAACCCACTGAGGTCCTTGCCATTGAAAAGGGATGTCCATTCACTTTTTTGTTGAGCCATCGCCATTGTAAATACAAGGCAAGACAGGATTGTCATTTTAAACTTCATATGTGCAATTATTAATTAAAAAATTCTTCAAGCGCTACACCCCTTAACCTACAATCTACAACTCATTATACACCTCCAAACGCCACAAATCCACCATCAACGCCAATGTCCGTTCCATTCACGAATTTGGATGCATCGCTCAACAGGTAGACCAATGCTCCAATCAACTCATCTGGTTTTCCCATCCTGTTGTCTGGTGTTTTCTTGATGACCAGGTTGCCACGTTCTGTATAGGATCCATCTGGGTTGGTCAGCAAGGTCCTGTTCTGTTCAGTCAAAAAGAATCCCGGCATGATAGAGTTGATGCGGATCTTGTCGCCATGTCTTTTTGCTGTTTCAACGGCCATCCATTTGGTAAAGCAATCTACACCTGCTTTTCCAATGCTGTATCCAAGCACTTTTGTAATGACCTGTTTTGCACTGACAGAGGAAATGTTCACGATGCTTCCTCCATTTTGCTTGGCCATGGCAGCACCAATGATTTTTGTGGGGATGATGGTGCCCATCAGATTGAGGTCAAGAACTTGTCTCAGGCCATCAATGTTCATGTCAAATACATCCTGATCGGGTTGGATGACACCTTGGGGCATGTTTCCTCCAGCGCCATTGACAAGCCCGTCTATTTGACCGAATTGTTTGAGGGTAATGTCTCTGACTTTCTCCATGTCTTTTTCATCCAGTACATTTCCTTTGATGAAAAGGGCCTTGCCACCATTGGCGTTGATTTCTGCTGCACGCTTGCTTCCTTCTTCCTCATTTCTTCCTACAATCACAGCTGTGCCACCAAAGGAAACGATGCCTTCGATAAAGGCCTTTCCCAGGATACCGGTACCTCCGGTAACAACAATCACTTTGTCTTGTAACGAAAACAATGTTGAATAACTCATTTTTTGTGTTTTAATCAATCGGTTGATGATGCCTGGCATCATTTAATAACATGTAAACAATGTCTTGCTCAATACAAGGCTTTGTCAGCGCTTCAATTCTTTTGGCACTGAATGCAAAATATTAGAGCCCGCTTCTCAAAATTCCCAACTGCAATCCGCGCAGTTCGGCCAGTCCCCTCAACCTTCCAATGCATGAGTAGCCGGGATTGGTGACTTTTTTCAGGTCATCGATCATTTGGTGTCCATGGTCTGGTCGGAAAGAAATTTGGTTGGGTGCATCCTGCTGAATTTTCAACAATTCCTTCATCACAGCATACATGTCTGTATTGCCTCCCAGGTGATCATCTTCAAAGAAATTGCCTTCATCATCACGCCTTGTGTTCCTGAGGTGAATAAAGTGAACGCGGGATCCCAGTGATTTGGCCATGGCTGGCAGGTCATTGTTGGGGTTTGCGCCAAAAGATCCGGTGCAGAAACAAACGCCATTGCTCTTGTTGGGAACTGCATTGATGATGAACTCAACATCTTCCAGGTTCTTTACAATCCTGGGTAATCCAAGGATGTCTGTTGGAGGATCGTCTGGATGGATGGCCAATTCAAGGCCCAATTCGTCGCAGAGCGGAGTGATCTGTTGAAGGAAATACACCAGGTTACTCCTGAGCACGTCTGCATTGATGTGGTCATAACGAGAAAGCTTTTCCCTCATGTCTTCAACCGTGATCTTCTTTTCTCCAGGGATGCCAAACATTACAACGCCGGCAATCTTGTCGAGCTCTTCCTGGGTGTATTGGGCATGGCGGGTTTCAGCTTCAGCAACAACGTTGGCAGGGTAGGAGGCTGCTGCATTTTTCCGTTGGAGGATGTAAATGTCAAACACTGCAAGATCTACCCAATTTAAATAGAGCGCTTTTGATCCGTCCGGCATTTCATAATCAAGATTGGTTCTTGTCCAGTCGTTGACGGGCATGAAATTATAGGTAATGACCCTTAATCCTGCCTTGGCCAGATTGCTAAGGCTTTCCTTGTATTTTTCAATCCAGGATTGGTAGTTGCCGGTTCTGGTTTTGATCTCTTCGTGAATGGTTACGCTCTCGACCACATCCCAGGTAAGGCCATAGGATTCAATCAGGGTCTTTCTTTCCATTATTTCCTCGTAGCTCCATACTTCACCATGGGGTACATGGTGTAAAGCGGTAACAATGCCTACTGCTCCTGTTTGCTTGATGTCTTGAAGGGTGACGGGGTCGTTGGGGCCAAACCATCTCCATGTTTGTCTCAGTTCTTTCATGTTCATTGTGTTATGATCTCTACTTTTTCGATATTTTTTTTGAGTATTTCTTTTTTCTTCATCAAAACGCTGCTGTCTGTTTCTTTGGTGATGACCCCATTGGCAATGGTCTTCCCATCCTTTCCAACAACCTTCAATTCAATGCCCCTGCTGATAAAGTATTGATAGGCAGACTTCTCATAGGTACTCACTGCAGCAGGGATTGTTCCTGTACCATTTTTTGTGGTGATGACAATGACTCCGCCAAAGCCACGGGCACCATAAATCGCTTTTGCCGCTTCATCTTTCAACGCTGTCATGGATGCCACATCCATCGGGTTGATCAGTGAAATATCTCCATCATAGATGGCTTTGTCTACAACGAAAATGGCGGGCACCTTGCCTTTCATGTTTCTTGCGTCCCTGATGTAAACCTGCTGTTGGGTTTTGAGGCTACCGGATGTCATGGAAATTTCCACACCAGGAATGGTGCGCAAGAGATCAAATATATTTCTCGCCGCACCACTGCTGATGTCTTGTGTGGTTTGGGCCATAGATCCCAACGCACACAAAATACCCATTAAAAATCCAGTTGGTTTGATGATCATTTTTTGGTGTTGGCGAGTTCTTTTGCTTTGGTAGTGGTATAGTATTTGGCAATCATGTTGGGTACTTCCCAGGCTGGCATGTTGTTATTTTGCAGGTAATCAAGGTATTTTTTGGTAACCTGGGCAAAATGGGATTCATGTCCGTCATTGTATTTTTCAGGAACACTGATGGTCCAGCCATTGTTGATTTTTACCAATGCAATGCCAGGGAATGTTTGGCTGATTTTTTGGATGCTTGCTTTCAATTTGTCTTCAAACGCAGCGTCCTTCTGCCTTTGCTCTATATAAAGGGTAGGCTTGAAATTCTCTTCTTTGCCTTGCTTGATGATCAGTGAAGCCTTTGTGCCGCGCATCAAGGAATAATGGGTGTCGCCAGTTCCCTCAGGTGCTTTGTAGTTCCAGATCACAGAAACCTTGGCATGAACCCCGTTGATGTTGTAGGTGAACTCACCATTGCAGTTTACCTGGATATCGCCTTTGGCATCACTGATGGCCTTGAGGTAATCGGGAACGGATTCCTTGGTGACTACTGTAAAATCAGCGGCAGAAACCGGAGTTGTCCAACTCTTGGCATTGAGCATCTTGACGTTCTTCTTGTAGTCAATGATCTGGCCTGGGAAACATTCCCATTGGATCAGGTCTACAAGGTGTGTAGTAACATCCACAATACCTGCACCCTGTTGTTTGTCGTCAAAGAACCAGGAAGGCCTTGTCAGCACACTGCCCGATACATATTTGTAAAAATGGTGTACGCTGATCTTGGTCACAGAAGGATCTTCTGGAGTTCCTTTTTCAAGGCTTCCAAAAAGTTCAGGCTCCATGGAAAAGGCCCGCTGCAATTGGGTGGTGATTTCAAAACGTTCCGTCATGATATCATAGAGCTGAACGCCTTTTTTCTTGGCCTCGGTGAATGCCAGTTTCAGTTGCTCAAAGCCTTTGGTGTCAACCGCCATGGGTTTATCTGCAAATACATGGAATCCGTTGCGTACTGACTCCAGGATATAGTTTGTTTTCAGCCGGTTATTTCCCGCCAGTACAACTACGTTCCCCTTTTTCTCTGCAATCATCTTGGCAAAAAAATCCTTGCCTGTATAGACGTTTTCTTTCCATGCAGTGGGCTCGGCTGTCCTTTTGTTGTATCCGTCAATCCTTTCAAGGTGCAGTTTGAGGTCTCTGCCGTCTTCAGCATAAACATGTACTGAAGGATCTACCTGCGGGTACATGGATTTTTGGATCAGCGCTGCATGAAAATGTCCGGGATCAAGGGTGATCAGTTTGATGTTCTGTGCCTTCATCATCAATGGGCAAGCCAGGAGTAAAATGGATAGATAGTTGAGTTTCATGTGTAATTTATGATAGTCCTTTTACCAAATAAGGGAATCGATGCTGCCTGTTGAGCAAAGCGTTTGCCTCGTCATCATTGATGAAGCGCTCATTCAATGGATCCCAATGCAATGTCCTCGGAAGGCGCATGGCAATATGGTGGATCAAACAAGTTGAGCATCCGCGATGACCAACTTCTACAGGGGTGATGGGCTGTTTTCTGGTGGTAATACAATCCAGCCAGTTTCCATGGTGTTCATCACTGCAGTAAAGATTGATTTCATTGGCGCCGATCACCGATTCGATGATTTTGGGGTTGCTGGCAGAAAGTGCCTTTTGGTTGGGAACAACGGGTTCGTTGGCACTTGCCTTGTAATTGCCACGGGTAACAAAGATCCAGCCTTCGGTTCCCACAAATTTCACCCCATTGGGCAATTCCGTGCTGATGGTCATTTTAACACCATTGGCATATTTGCCATAGGTGGTGAAGGATCCGTGTACATTCCAAAGGCCTGATTTGGGGAAATCGGCCTTGCCCCAAACCTCAACGGGGCCGGTGTATTCTGTGTCCATTCCCCAATGGGCAATGTCTACATGGTGTGTGCCCCAACCAGTGATCATGCCTGCGCCAAACTGCTCACAACGAAGCCAACCTGGTCTGCTGTAGTCATTTTGAGGGTGAACCCTTTTTTCGGTGTAGTACACATAGGGGGTTGAACCCAGCCAAGCGTCATAATTCAATGTTTTGGGGATGGGCATTTCAGGCTCAACCTCTCCACCAGGATCGCTGGGCAATCCAATGAATACCTCTTTCAGTTCACCAATGCGTCCGTTCCTAACCAGTTCTGCAGCATATCGGAATTGTGGGGATGATCTTTGCTGACTGCCAATCTGAAGGATTTTTCCATTCCTGTGAACGGCATTGCTCAAGGCCCTTCCTTCCGCAATGGTCAGGGATGCAGGTTTTTGCAGGTACACATCTTTTCCTGCTTCAACAGCATGAATCCCAAGAAATGCATGGGAATGATCAGGCGTACTGATCAAGACGGCATCAATATCCTTGTTCAAGAGCATTTCCTGGTGATCGCCATACATGGTGACACCATCATAAGCCTTTCCGGTTTTCTTGGTATAGTAGTCGTTTACATATTGTTTTCCTTCTGCCAACCGCTTGGAATCCACATCGCAAACCGCCATGATTCTTGCATGGTCATATTTGAGTGTTTCGGCCATGTCATGGTCTCTGGAGATCCTTCCCACGCCAATGGCACCGATATTTATTTTATTGCTTGGGGCATCTTTGCCCAAAACATGTGCTGGTACGATGGTTGGAAATCCAAGAGAGGCAATCCCTGTAGCGACGCCAGTCTTGACGGTTGATTTCATGAAATCCCTTCTGTTGAATCCTTTGTTGTCAGGCATGATATTATTTTTTAATTTCTTCGTCTCTGTTGGTTGCATAGGCTTTTGTATAATCAATCCCTTTGTGCAAAGAGATGATGTATTTGAGTCCCTGCAACAGGTGGTTTTTGTAAACAGGATCAGCATAGGTTTCTTTGCTGTGCCCGAGGGTGCTTACCCAAACATGACCACCCTGGAAATCATTGTACCATACGGCAGGGTAATACTCGGCATATGTTCCTGCATTTTTGGCAATCATTTCTTTTTGTGACTGGTCAAGCGTAGTGAACTGATGAGACATCAGCACATTGGTGACGGGGTAGAGTTCCTTGCCAAAATACAATTCATCCTCTCTTTCCCAAATCAATGGAACACTAGCAACTGAAGGGTGGTTGGGGTCGGTTTTCCTTACAGTGAATTTCTGAAATTTTGCATGCCAGGAAAAAGTACACCCAATCATCATTTTGAACCATTTCCAGTTGCGTTCTGTGCCTGTTACTGAATGCAATCCCACGAAACCGCCACCTGCTTCAATGTAGCGCCTGAAGGCAAGGCGTTGTGCATCTGTATCAAATACATCATTGTTGGTGCTTGGGAAAACAAGGAGGGTAAATTGCTTTAGGTTTTCTTCGGTAAAATTGGTTGGATCGTCGCTTACCGTAATTTTCCAGTTCTCCTCCCTGGCAATTCCTCTCAGTGCCTCTACAGCTGAGGGGATGTTGTCGTGGATAAAACCTTTCCCATTTTTGGTGTAGACCAGCATGGAAACGTTTTTGTTGTTTTTTTTGCTTTGTGCTTTCAGGTTGAATGTTGAAAACAAGGCTAACAGGGGAACTAAAATAAGATACTTCATGTGGGGCTGTTTCGTTGATCGTTTAATAGACGGTAATTTACATAAAAATCATACTTGTCCTAGCATTGCTTTTACGAAAACGTTATAGGAAAAAAGAAGTTTTTGCTCATTCAGTCCTGTTATTTTAACTAACTTGAAACAGTATTCATCAACATTGTGCCATTTAACAATTTCGGGTCATTGACCCAGATAGAAAAAAAATTTGAATTTATGAGCTCGAATCAACGCAGAAAATTCCTGAAACAAACCACTGGTGCTGCATTGGCCTTTTCTATCGTTCCAAGATTTGTGATTGGAGGCCCTGGCTATAAGGCCCCAAGTGATATGATCAACCTTGGATTCATTGGAACGGGAAAACAATCCCGCAGCCTGCTCAATAGTTTTAAGGAAAAAGCCAACATCATTGCAGGGGCAGATGTTGATGCGCTCAAACTCAATTATTTCCAATCCCTTCTGGAAAAATATTACACCAATGCCAGAAAAGATGGCAAAGGCCTTGATTACAAGGGATTCACTGCTTACGAAGACTACAAGGAGATTATAGCCAGAAAAGATATTGACGCAGTGGTTATTTCAACCCCTGACCACTGGCATGCCATTCAAGCCATTCAATCTTCCAATGCAGGCAAACATGTCTACTGTGAAAAGCCCCTTGCGCACAGCGTTGAAGAGGGAAGAGCCATGGTTGATGCTGCAAGAAAAAACAAGATTGTTTTCCAGACGGGCAGCATGCAGCGCTCCTGGAAGAATTT
>JBJOOI010000035.1:0-10830 GCA_046051375.1 Bacteroidota bacterium
AATTTCTCTCAACAATTGGCCAATTTCTGAGCCAAAGGCTTCGTATGTAGACTTCCTGAGGTCTTTGTAAAGCGCTTCCTCGACTTCAACCTCATGCAACAGAATGGCTTCTTTGAGCTTCTTGAGCTGCTCAATCCTAAAACCTATTGGCCTGGTTGCCCCACTATTGAAAAAATGGAGTTGCCCGGCAAATACTTCAGTGATATTGAACTGATTCTCTCCAAGAGAGGGCTGTACCGATTGTTGTTGAATGGTTGGGTTCATGATGTGGTATAGATTGAAACAAACAATGGGTAAGATAGTTCATTTTTGCACAGCTTGTGCCAGCTCATCTACCCAACAGCAATCATGCTGATTTCAACATTGACAGCCTTGGGAAGTCCTTTCACGGCAACGGTCTCCCTTGCAGGATAATCCCCGGTAAAATATTCAGCATAAATGCCATTGACAGCAGCAAAAAGGGACATGTCTGTAAGGAAAATGGTTGTTTTAACCACCGCAGAAAAATCCAGCCCTGCCTCAGCAAGAATGGCTGCCAGGTTCTTCATGACCTGATGGGTTTCTCCTTCAATGTCGGTGGCATCGATATTGCCCGTTGCAGGATCGATGGCAACCTGTCCAGAAATGAATAAAAATCCATTGGCCCTTACCGACTGGTTGTATGGACCAATGGGTGCAGGTGCATTGTCTGTATTGATGATTTGTTTGATCATGTTGATTTTATTTTGAATAACGAAGATAATTGCTTTCGTGCAACCTATTTTTGTAAACAATGGCTTCAGCAACATACATCCTTCAGATCAATACTGCCTTCAATGAAGCAAGCATCGGCATTGGCCTCAATGGAACGCTGGTCGATGAATCCATCAATACCACCCAACAGGAACATGCAGGATTCCTGCAGCCGGCAATCCAGGAGCTCTGCCTACGCAACGGGATTGGTTTGAAAAGCCTGGCCGCCGTTTCAGTGATGAACGGACCTGGATCCTATACAGGATTGAGGGTGGGTCTGGCGGCGGCAAAAGGGATATGCTATGCCTTGAAAATTCCGCTCATCTGCATCAATACCCTGGACTGGATTGCCTTTGGAAACCTGTCTGACAACATTGATTTGGTTTGTCCAATGATTGATGCCAGACGAATGGAAGTCTTTACAGGACTGTATTCCAGAGAAATGAATAGGATACATGAACCATCCGCTCTTGTGCTTGACGAGCAAAGTTTTTCAGCACAACTGGCTGATCAACGAATAGGTTTTGTGGGAAATGGAGCAGACAAATGGAAGGAAATCTGCCCTCACCCCAATGCAGTCTTTCCTGTCTCATTGGAGGATGCCCGTCATTTTTGCCACATTACCTTGGCGGCTTATCAGAACAATCAATTTGCAGACCTTGCTTATGCTGAACCTTTTTACACAAAGGAATTCTTCAACACACAGAAAAAATAATCGGTATTCACCGTATATTCGTACGACCTATTCACCAAGCTAACAAACACCACCTATGTCTTCATTCCTTCAAGAGGGTGATTACCTTAAATCCTCAAACGCAGCACCGAAAACAGATCTATTGAAAACACATGCCCCATCACTGGATTACCTGAGCATCAAAAAGGCATCACTTACGTTCAGGGCGATCAACCATCCTTTGAGGCAGGAAATGATCAGGATGATTGACAGCAAAGGACATGCAACCGTTACAGAATTATTTGTTGAAATGCGCCTGGAACAATCTGTTGCCAGCCAACACCTCGCCATCCTGCGCAGGGCCGGACTGGTAATAAAAGAAAGGGATGGAAAATTCATGTACTACAAGCTGAACCTTGAAAGGCTTCAGCTTTTGAATAAAATGGTTACAGACCTGTTGAAATAGTCATTTACAGGTTCAGTTTTTCTAAGGCAAGTTCCGCATACTCGGGTTTGTATGGATGTTTCCACCGGCGATGGCTCCACAGGTAATTGTCAGGCCGCTCCCGGATCCGGTCTTCAACGTATTTGATATACCGAAGGGTGAGTTCGCCCAGCTGCATTGAAGCTGGATCATCGGTAATCTTCTCCACTGAGAAGGTATATACCCCCCGCCTGAGTTTATAGAAATTGCCAAAAACAACAACAGTATCGCGTGCGCGGGCAGCCTTTTCTGGGCCCATCACAAATGGCGCCGGCTTTCCAAAAAAGTTGACCCACCATGCTTTTGAAGGAAGTCCAGGATTCTGGTCGGCCACCAATGCAATTACATAATGCTTGTCCTGATGGGGCAAGAAATTATTTTTGAAATCATTGGCCGGGATCAAGACTGTGCCAAACCTGGACCTTATTTTTTTAAACAATTGCTCAAAAAAAGGATTGATGATGGGTTGATACACCCCAAGGAAAGGAAGCTTCATTTCCCTTGAAACTCCCTGATTGACAATCTCCCAATTGAAATTGTGCAGGGCATGAATCTGGATGTTCTTCTCCGTTGCAGCAAACACTTCAAATACCTTGGGATCGGCCACAAACATCTTGTCGATCAACTTATCACCAGCACTGATCAATTTGATGGACTCCAGCATGGAGTCTGTAAAATTGCTGTAAAATGCTTTTGCAATCCTGCTTCTTTCGGCATTCGTCTTCTCAGGAAAAGCTATGAGCAGGTTGGACAATACAACTTCCCTTCTGTATCCTATGATGCGGTACACCAGAAAGGTTACAAAATCACTGAGCCCATACAAAGCCCGGAGGGGCAACAAAGAAACCAAATACAGCAAGCCATACAGCATGCGATTTGTCAACTGACTCTTCATTGCATCCTTTACTGAGGCTGGTTATGGCTTCCGTCGCAGAATGGAGGGTTCTTTGATTGTTTGCATTGACAAAGCCAAACTTCCTTCTCTTCCTCAAAGGTTACTTTCAGGCTGGCATAAGGGTTGCCTTCTATTTTCTTGTGCTTTCCATCGCAAAAAGGCTGTTTTTCACTCAGTCCGCAAGTGCACCAGGCATAGGTCTTGCCTGCTTCCACTTTCACGCAACATGGTTCAGCTTTGGCAACCACAGGAAAACCTTCGTTAGGGATCAATTCTTCCATTATCTTGTTTTTTATTGTTTAAAAATGATGTGATGCATTCTTTCAGTTCCACAACGCCCTTGCCAGTTGTTGCAACAGTATTGACCACACTGGCCTCAAGGCCTTGATTTTTGGTGGATGAATGGAGCATGTTTTTCAACTGCGTGGCAAAAAATGTAGCTCCGGGCCTATCGGCCTTGTTCACCACAAAAATATCTGCCACTTCCATCAGTCCTGCCTTCATGAACTGTATCTCATCGCCCGCTTCAGGAACCAATACCAACAGACATACATCGGCCAGCCTTGCAATATCGATTTCTGACTGCCCAACCCCCACCGTTTCCAGGATGATCAGGTCAAATCCACAACCCTTCAGGAATCCAGTAATCTGCTTCGCTGAAGGATGAAGCCCGCCCATTGATCCCCTGCTGGCCAAAGACCGGATATACACCAAAGGATGATTGTACCAGCGGTTCATCCTTATCCTGTCTCCCAGCAAAGCCCCTTTGTTGAAAGGAGAAGATGGGTCCACACAAACAACTGCCACTTTCTTCTCCTCCGCTACATATGCCTCCACAAGGGCATCTACCAAAGTGCTTTTTCCTGCACCCGGAGGGCCGGTGATGCCAATCAATGGAACCACTTGCACTTCCGCTTCCTCTGAAATGATTGCTTGATACCCCTCCGCCTCATTCTCAATCAGTGAAATGCACCTGGCAATGCTTTTCCTGTCACCCTGCCTTGCTGTTTGTATGATTGAGTTGTCCATCTTTCAAACCGTAAAATTATCGCATTATGGCGACAAATAAAATGAGGCTTTCGGCAACTTTACACCACCTTTGCACAAATCAAAGAGAAAATGAGAACGCTTTGTCTGGATCTTGGCAATACCCGTATGAAGGCGGCACTGTTTGAGAATGGGCAACTCCTCGGCAACCATGTCTTGGAAAATGATGGCGTAGATTCCATCGAAGCGCTGCTGAACGAATACCAACCCGAAAGGTCCATCCTCTCATCGGTCATCCACCATGCACCAGCCATCAACCAACTGCTGGAAGAAAGAACACAGTTTCACCTCCTCAACCACCTTTCCAGGCTCAATTTCACTGTTCCGGTAGGAAAACCAGAGACCATGGGGGCGGACAGGCTTGCCCTGGCGGCTGCAGTTGTTCATTTTTTCCCGGGCAAAAACAACCTGGTGGTAGCATTGGGAAGTTGCATTACCTATAATTTCATCAACAAATACAACCAGTTCCTGGGCGGGAGTATCTCCCCAGGCATGGAAATGCGGTTCAATTCCCTGCATGATTATACCGCCTTGCTGCCCGTGGTCAAGAAGGAATGGAACTTCCCGCTGGTGGGTTATGATACCAAAACGAACATCCTCAGTGGGGTCGTTTTGGGCATGGCCAAAGAGATTGAAGGAATAGTTCGTGAATTTGAAGAAAAATACAGGAACTTTAACGTCGTTTTAACCGGGGGTGATTGCACCTATTTTGCGCACCTGCTTAAAAATAAGATATTTGCAGACCCCGACTTACTTTACAAAGGATTGTATGCGATCAGTGAGACCAATAACAAATAGTATTTCAGCCATTTTACTGCTTTTGATGATGACCCTCCCGGCCCTCCATGGAAAGGCACAGGAGAATTCGCCCTACTCAAGGTATGGACTTGGTGATTTTGTACCCGGACAGAATATCCTGAACAGAGGTATGGGGGGGCTCAGTTCCGCATTTGCTGATTATTCATCAGTCAACTTCACCAACCCCGCCTCCTACTCCTCATTGAAGATCACCACCTTTGATATCGGATTGGATTATAACTCAAGGTCACTCAGGGCACTGAACCCTCCAAGAAAATTCAACTCTGCTTACCTGATCCCATCCTACATGCAGATTGGACTTCCGCTTTCCAAGAAAAAGAACTGGGGAATGAACATCGGTCTTCGCCCCATCACACGCATCAACTACGATATCGTCCTGAACACCAGGATTTCCGGTATAGACAGTGCCCAATACAGTTACTTTGGCAATGGTGGAACCTATCAGGCATTCACCGGGATGGCCTATGGCAACAAGAACCTGAGCATTGGTTTCAATGCAGGGTACATGTTTGGCAACAAAGAGCACAGCACAAAGCTTTCCTTTGTCAATGACACTGTCATGTACAAAACAACCAATTCTTCAGATACCACCCGTTTTGGCGGTTTGTTCTTCAATGCAGGCATTCAATACAAAATCAAAGTCAACGAAAAAACAATCCTCAGGCTGGGCTTGCATGGCAATCTTTCCACAAAAATGAATGCCACCAGGAATATTTCAAGGGAAACAATTGCTTTCAACCCCAACACCGGAATAGAGGTGATTGACAGCATCTACAAAGGTCAGGACCAAAAGGGAACCATTCTTCATCCATCTTCATGGGGAGCAGGGTTCATGTTTGAGGGCGAAAACATGTGGATGTTTGGTGCCGAGATTGGTGTAGCCAACTGGGCTGATTACAGGTATTTCGGTACGGCTGATAAAATGGTGAACAACTGGACAGGAAGAATCGGCGGACAGTTCGTGCCTGATTTCAAATCCAGCAATTACTGGCAAAGGGTTGCCTATCGCCTTGGTGCCTCATTTGGCCCAGACAATGTGCAGCTGAACAGGTCCATTCCACAGTACATGTTTTCCTTTGGAACGGGTCTTCCTGTAAGAAGAAATGTCTATACAAACCAGTATACCACCATCAACACTGCTTTTGAACTGGGCTTTAGGGGAAATAAATCCAATGACATCAGGGAGAATATTTTCCGCTTCTCACTGGGATTGAACCTCAGTGATATCTGGTTCAACAAGCCTAAGTACCAATAATAAAATTTCATCTGTGATCAGGAACACTGCCATTGCACTGCTTGCTTCCTGCCTGATATCATCATGTGTCAACGATGAAATGAAAGTCAAGGCCCTTTTTGAAAAAAAACTGGGGGTCGACGAAGCCATCAATATTGAGAGTTACATGAGCCAGGGTGGAAAAATGAGAGCCAAACTCACTGCTCCGCTGATGCTGCATTACCAGGACACCAGCTCCAGGGTAGAACTTCCCAAAACATTGCATGTTGATTTTTTTGACTCTACCTTACAGATAGAAAGCAGGCTGGACGCACTGTTTGCCATTTACTACGAATCCAGGAATATCATTTTCATCCGCGACAGCGTAAGGGTATACAATATCAAGGGTGATACCCTTTTTTGCAAGGAACTGAACTGGGACCAGGCCCAGGGCAAGTTCTATACCGACAAGCCCGTGCGCATCCATACCCCGGACATGATCATGTATGGCGAAGGCTTATCAGCACCCCAGGATTTCAAAACCTTTGATATTTTCAAGGTCACCAACAGTGTGATGAGGGTCAAGCAATAGCCTGACCCCTTCAATGTTTTATTTCAATGAACCGAGATCATCGAGGGAATAAACTCCCCTTCCATAAGTGGCGATCACCAGATTCCTTTCACGCGGGTGTATGAACAAATCCTGCACAGAGACTGTGGCAGGCAGATTGGCTTGCAAAGAGGTCCAGCTCTTGCCACCGTTGTTGCTGTAATAGATGCCCATATCTGTTCCGCAATAGAGCCTTAATGGATTCTTGTCGTCTTCCCTGATCACGTTTACTGGTGAGGGAGGCAGGTTGGCCGCAATGCTTCTCCAGGTCATTCCCCTGTCATCTGAAACATAGATATAGGGTTTGTCATCATCCTCTCTCCTGTTGCTCAGGGTCAGGTAAACCCTGTTTTCCTGGTGGGAAGAAGCCACAAGTCTTGATGTATGTGCATTTTGAGGGATGCCTTTCATGATGCTGACAAAAGCTTTTCCATCAGCAGGCCTCATCCAAACCCTTCCATCGTCAGTACCTGCGTACAACAATCCTTTCTTCAAAGGCGATTCATCGATAGCAGTGATGGCCTGGTGGTTGATGGCATAAGGGGTTTTCCCCATCCTGCTCTTGTCATTATAGGTCAGGTCATCGCTGATGCGCTTCCATGATTCCCCACCGTCCTTGGATTCAAAAAGGTATTGGAAGCCATGGTAGATGGTTTTGTTGTCGTGTGGAGAAACCATGGTGAAGGCCAGCCACTCGCCACGGTGCACTTCTTCATCATCAGCCTTCTTTGGAAAAATATCTTTTGTGCGGATGGAATCCGGATGAGGCTTCTGTCCCCAGGCTGTCTTGGGCATGCGAAGGTCGCTCTTCATCAATCTTCCATAAAATGAACTGGCATACATGATGTCCGATTGCTTGGGATCCATGGCAATGATGGTGCCTTCGCCACCGGGCGCATCATCCCATGCCATGATGCCATCAGGCTTCTTGCCAAAAGTATTCTTGATGCTGCCCATGAAGCTTCCTTCATCCTGTACTGAACCCACAATATTGTAAGGCTGCTTCATGTCATAAGTGATGTTGTAAAACTGAGTGGTCGGAATTTTCCTGAAAAAATTCTTCCATTTCTCACCGCCATTGTAGGAGAGAACAACACCTCCATCATTTCCATTGATGATGTAAGCACTGTTGGTGGGATCGATCCAAAGCGCATGGTTGTCTCCATGCTGTGCATCAGAGGACTTGTCAGTTGCGCGCATGGCGTTAAAGCTCTTACCACCATCGGTGGATTTGGCCAGGGGAACGCCCATGATATAGACAACGTTCTCATTGTTGGGATCTACCCTGATTTGTCCGAATACCCACCCATAGGTTCCGGCAAATCGCTCCAGTTTATCATCTTCTGTGCTGACTTTTTTCCAGTTTTCTCCCTTGTCTTCACTCCTGTAGACCTGAACGCCATAGGGAATCACCTGAATGGGCCTGCCATAAGGGTCAAGCTCACCGGGCTTGGGATCACGCTTCGGCGTATGGTTATCAACATAGGCATAGACAATGTTGGGCTTGCTTTTTGAAAAACAAAGCCCTACCCTGCCAGTATATTTTGTCTCGGGTAAACCGTTGGTGAGCTTGTTCCAGGTTTTACCACCATCCAAAGTTTTATACAAATAGTCGCCATCTTCAGGAACCGGATCACTCCATCTCCTGCGGATGCGGTTCCAGGTGGAGGCAATGATCAGGTCTGGATTAGTTGGATCCATCACCAGGTCAATGGCACCAGTTTTTTCATCATTTCCCAAAATTCTGTGCCAGGTTTTTCCGCCATCGGTTGTTTTGTAAACACCCCTGTTGTTGTTATAACTCCACTCGTTTCCACCCGCTGCAACATAGGCCACATCAGGGTTCTGGGGATGCACCAGGATTCTGGCAATGGTACCGGTATTGGTCAGGCCGATGGCCGTCCAGGTCTTGCCCCCATCAATTGATTTGTACGCACCCATTCCCGGCAAGGATGCCCTGAAGATATTGGACTCGCCTGTGCCAAGATAGATGATATCAGGATTGGATGGTGCCAATGCAAATGCTCCGATAGACAGTGTTCCCAACTGGTCCGTCAGGGGCATCCAATTTTCTCCTGCATCAACGGTCTTCCAAAAACCGCCTGTCGCAAAGGAGGCAAAAATGATGTTCCTATTACCAGGAATACCGGCCACTTCAGTAACCCGTCCGCTGATGAGGTCCGGTCCAACATTTCTCCATTGCAGGTTTTTGTAGGGAGAAGCTGCATTGAGCTGTTGTTGCAACTTAAACGATGCAACCCTTGCTGTGCCTGCATTATCACGCAGTTGCGCCGTTGCAAAAAGCGAAACGAACAACATCAAAAAAAACTGGGAACCGATATAAAATGGTGAATTGGGACGCATGGATTTTCTTTTTAGGCTTTGAAATATTGGTTGGGTTAAAAAAAGTTGGACTGTTATATAAATGTAAGGATAAGCAGTTAAATTGTGTACTTAAATACTAGGAATGAAAAGAATGTTACTGCTCGCTGGCTGTCTTCTGTTTGCAGGAGGCTTCCATGCATTGGCACAGAAAAAAAAGACAGTGGTTGCCCCATCCAATGAACCCCTGAAGACAGCCACCCTGGCCACTCTTGAGTCCAGCTATCCAGCGTACAAAAACATTGCCCTTCAGATCTGGGACAATGCTGAACTGGGATACAAAGAAGTCAAGAGCAGTGCCCTGCTGCAAGAAACATTGAAAAAAGAAGGCTTTACCGTTGAAGCCGGTGTGGCAGATATTCCCACCGCTTTTGTTGCCACCTATGGTAGCGGACAGCCCGTCATCGGCATACTGGCTGAATTTGATGCATTGCCCGGGCTTGCACAACAGGCTGTTCCCGAGAAAAAAGGGATTGATGGAAAAGCCGGAGGACATGGTTGCGGACACCACCTGTTTGGTGCAGCATCTGTTGCTGCAGGAGTTTCGATCAAAAAACTCATTGAAGAGAAAAAAATTACGGGTACCATCAAAGTCTATGGCTGCCCTGCTGAGGAAGGCGGGTCAGGAAAAGTTTACATGGTGAGGGCCGGTTTGTTCAACAATGTAGACGTGGCCATCCACTGGCATCCAGGTGATGGCAATGGTGTAACCATGACCAGCGCACTGGCCAACAGTTCTGCAACGGGTGCGCCAGACCGCGGACGTTCTTCCCTTGATGCGGTTGAAGCCATGAACCACATGGTCAACATGATGCGTGAACATGTGCCACAGGAAACAAGGATACATTATGTCATCACCAATGGTGGAAAAGCACCCAATGTGGTACCAGATTTTGCAGAAGTCTATTACTATGTTCGCCACCCAAAACGCGATCAGGTAAAACAGATTTTCGACCGTGTGGCAACTGCAGCAAAAGCAGCAGCAATGGGCACGGAAACCAAAATGGAGTATGAGATTATTGGCGGAACACATGACCTGTTATTGAACAGGACGCTGGGTGAGGCCATGCAAACCAACCTCGAAAAAGTGGGCGGCGTCAAATACT
Organism: Bacteroidota bacterium; assembly: GCA_046051375.1. Lineage (GTDB taxonomy): Bacteria > Bacteroidota > Bacteroidia > Chitinophagales > Chitinophagaceae > Pollutibacter. Next base: position 9,962 of record JBJOOI010000035.1, read on the forward strand.
CGGAAGAAGAAAAAGCATTTGCCAGAAAAATCCAATCTTCCTTTACATTCAAATATCCTGCCGTTGAATCTGCAGACAGCATCAAGCCTTTGAAAATTGAAATGGATGCAGGTGGCGGATCAACCGATGTGGGAGATGTGAGTTATGCATTGCCTACCGTTGGTCTTCGTGCTGCCACCTGGGCACCTGGAACACCTGCACACAGCTGGCAAGCCGTTGCCTGTGGAGGAACTGAAATCGGCACCAAAGGCATGCTCGTGGCTGCAAAAACCATGGCATTGACGGCCATTGATCTTTTCACCAACCCTGCATTGATTCAACAATCAAAAGATGAATTCCTGAAAATGAAAGGCGATTACAAATACGAAGCCTTGCTGGGAACAAGAAAGCCTGCACTGAATTACAGGGACTAATCATCAATACAACAAGACAATGAAACAACTCATCCTATCCATTGCTACACTGCTTGCATTGAATGTAAGTGCCCAGAAAAAAGAATTCACCGAACAACAGATGCTTCGTGGCGGTTCAACCAATATCACTACCCCCCTTCCCCGTGTATTGGGATGGGTAGACGATTCAAAGCTGCTGATCAACAAAAAAGAACACCAGGATTCTGCCATGAAAGTTTTTATGGTGGATTGCAAAACAGGCAAACTGACCCCATCATCAGCCGACCTGTTGAAAACCAATTCAGGCCCCGGGATTAGCGTAAGCCTGAGAGACAATGATGTATTTGTTTCCATACCGAACCAACCCGCAAAACAACTGACAAAAACGCCTGAAACAGAGGTGAATCCTACGCTTTCTCCAGACAGGGCATGGGTTGCCTTCACCAGGAAAAATGACCTCTACACCATCAACATCGC
>JBJOOI010000036.1:0-10265 GCA_046051375.1 Bacteroidota bacterium
CAGTTGATGCAACGCACGGGGATTGACATGTGGGTAATCATCTCCCGGGAATACAATGAAGATCCGGTCCTCAAAACCATGTTGCCTTCTACCTGGTTGTCGGCCAGAAGAACAACCATGATCGTATTTTACAACGATACGATCAAAAAGCAGGTAGAGAAGCTGGCAATTGCCCGCTATAATGTTGGGGAGTCAATCAAGGCCGCCTGGGACATGACCAGGTTTCCGGATCAGTGGGATGCCCTGAAAGATATCGTTCAAACAAGAGAACCCCGCAGGATTGCATTGAATACCTCGGTTGATTTTGGTCATGCCGATGGCTTGGACCATTCACATTACGAGATGTTCATGAACATGCTTCCGACCAAATACAAAACAAGGGTGGTTTCGGCAGAACCTTTGGCCGTTGGATGGCTCGAGAGCCGCACGGAAAGGGAAATGCAGGTCTATCCTCAACTGGTCAAGATTTCACATGATATCATTGCCGAGGGTTTTTCTGCCAAGGTCATCACACCGGGTATCACCACTACCGATGACCTTGTTTGGTGGTTTCGCCAGAAGGTTACATCGCTGGGGCTTTCCACCTGGTTTCATCCTTCTGTCGCCGTTCAAAGAAACGATACAGCAAACTTCGAACACCTGAGGAGCTTCTCCAATCGGCCCAAGGATGATGTGATAAGGCCGGGAGATTTGTTGCATGTGGATTTTGGCATCACTTACCTGAGGCTGAACACGGATGTTCAACAACACGCTTATGTCTTGAAACCCGGAGAGACCGATGCTCCGGCTTCCATCAAAAAGGCCTTTGCCAGCAGCAACAGACTGCAAGACATCTTGACCAATCAGTTTAAAACGGGCAGGAGTGGCAATGAAATGCTGCTTGCTGCAATAAAACAGGCCAAATCAGAGGGAATTGTGCCCAGCATCTATACACATCCCCTCGGACTGCATGGCACAGCCTATTCCATCGAACTGAATTCATCCACCCTCATACCCGAATGGGGCAAAGAAATCCGGATCATGCTGGAGGAAGATGGCTTTTATGATGGCAAAACTTTCAGGTACATCGGTGGAAGGCAGCAAAAAATGCTTTTAGTTAAATATTTCTAAAGTACTGTCAAAAAATTAGTACTATGTATTGCATAGTATTCTAATAGTACATATCTTTGTCCTGTTATTGGATCTTTCACGTTCAAAACAGGACCATGAACATAGAAAATACACAAAGTCAGATGAGGAAAGGGGTGCTTGAGTTTTGCATCCTCTCCATCATTCAGCGCGAAGAGGCCTATCCCAGTGATATCATCGAAGAGATGAAAAAGGCCCATCTCAATATTCTTGAGGGAACACTTTACCCCCTGCTTACAAGATTAAAAAATGCAGACCTGCTGGCCTACCGTTGGGTGGAGAGCTCTGGCGGGCCGCCCCGGAAGTATTTTTCATTGACTGAAAAGGGTGCAGCTTTTTATAAGGAGCTCGAAAACACCTGGCGGGAAATGAGTGATTCGGTTGAGCGGGTGATTGGAAATAAGAAAGAGTTGAACCTGCCTGAACAACCCAATCCTTAACCCATCACCAGCCAATAATTATAAGAAAGGCGATGAGCAATCATTGAAAACAAACCCAATAAGCCATCGCCTAAATCAACATCAATCATCCCCCAAATCAATCACCATGAACAAAGTAATCAATATCAACTTCCAGGGCAGGGTAATCCCGATTGAGGAACCGGCGTTTGAAGAATTGAAACAATACATTGAAAGCCTCCGCAATCATTTTGCCAACGAAGAGGGAAAAGAAGAAATCATCAATGACATCGAAAACCGCATCGCTGAGCTTTTCACTGAAAAATTAAAAGCTGGGCAGTCAACCTTCATCAGCGAGGAGCATGTTGCTGCCATCATTGCCAGCATCGGCCGTCCGGAGCAGTTTGATGATGTCTCCATTGAAGAAAACCACAGTTCGACATCCTCATCCTCCCAGCCTTCGGCTGGCAAGCCCAACCCTTCAACCTCCCAACCTTCGGATAACAAGTCCAACTCCTCCCCCCGCGGCTCCCTGTACAGGAACAGCAACGAAAAGATCCTGGGTGGCGTCTGCAGTGGATTGGGCGCTTACCTGAGGATTGACACAACCATTGTGCGCGTCTTGTTTGCCATGCTCTCCGTAGGTTCGTTCGGATTTGGCCTGGTATTGTATATAGTGCTGTGGGCGCTTCTTCCTGAGCGGTACATGAACCATGTTGCCGTTACAAGAAAATTATACCGTGATGCAGACCAGAAGGTTTTTGGCGGTGTGTCCAGCGGTATAGCACAATACTTTAATATCGCGGTCTGGATTCCCCGCTTGATTTTTGCACTGCCTTTTATCCTTGGCGCTTTCGAAAGCATGTTTCACTGGGTTCATTTCGGAGGAGCCATTACCCTGCCTTTTGGCACCTGGTTGCTGATCTACCTGATCCTTTGGATTGTTGTGCCCAAAGCCGTTACAGCATCAGAGAAAATGGAAATGAAAGGAGAAAAAGTTGATCTTGAGTCGATCAAAAACAAGGTGCAGGATGAGATGCAGGGCGTGAAGAAAAATTTTACAGACAATGCCAGCAAATGGAAGAAAGACCTTTCAAGCAAGGCCTCTGAATTCGGGCAGGAAGCAAGGGAAACGGCCAGCCGGTTTGCAGGCGAAGCAGGTCCTGCGGTCAAGCGTTCAGGCAACAGATTCGGGAGGTTCATTGTAGGCCTTTTCAAGTTCATCATATTTTCTTTCCTTGGTGTGATTGCCATCGCAATGATTGCAGGATTGATCGGACTTTTTGCCGGTTTCAACATGCTGATGCCACTCAAGGATTTTGCTGTCAACAGTTCCCAGATTCAGGGATATGCCTGGAGTACCCTTATCCTTTTCATTGCAGTTCCTGTTGTTGCCCTGGTGCAGTGGCTGGTCAGAAGGATTGCAGGTTCAAAATTCAAGAGCCCATACATCGCCCTGACCTTTGGCATTCTTTGGGCACTTGGCTGGGCCTCACTGGTAATGCTCGTGGCAACTGTATCAAAAGAATTCAAGCGCCCTGGTCAACTCACCTCAGCAGTTGGCATTGTTCAACCATCTTCAGGTAAGTTAAAAGTGGAGTTCAAGGATGCCGAAGGACAATACTATCCCCTGGATTTGGATTGGGACGACAATGATGACCAGGATCGCTACAGGTCATCGGATGTAATGCTTTCAGCGAATGAAGACAGTGTATTGCTCAGGAACATCCGTATCAAGCTGGAAAAAAGCCGTGACGACAGTTTCCATGTTACGCTCATCAAGCGCGCAAGGTCTTCTTCACCAAGGAATGCAGAAATCATTGCAGAGCAGATATCCTATGCTGTTGAGCAATACGATAGCATCCTTAGTCTTCCAGATGCCTTTCCCATCACAACCAAAGACAAGTTTCACAACCAGCAGGTGATCGTGAAAATTGAAGTGCCTGTTGGCAAGGAAATATATGTGGATGGAAAAGCCAATAACCTGAACTGGTATTCTGTCAGGGGGGCTCCAAATGGTTTATCCATCAACATTGACGATGATTATGATGATGATAATATCTGGACAAGCGGCGTTTGGTACATCATGAAAGAAACCGGTATCGAGAAGAAATTCAAGGATGAGGATGATTCCAATAAGGCTGAGTTGATGGACAGGATCCAGAAAATGAAAGAAGAGATTGAAAAAGAAAACAAGAAGATTGAAGAAATGGAGATGAACATCAAGAATGGCGATACAACCATCAATGTCAAGATCAATACTACAGCCATGGCAGATAGAGAGGAAGACCCCACAACAGGTGCTTCCTCCAATCCCAGAAGATTGTTCTTCGGTGCGATGAATTTGTTGAAGATGGGGAGATAAACAAGTTTTTTAGATTAAAAAACAACAAAATCAAGGGTAAAACACCTGGTCTGGTCAGCGGCGCAATGCTAGATTTATGAATTCTTTTAATGATCGAAATATTTCGAGTTAAAATGGAAAAAATTCATAAATTTATGATAGACACAATGATTATGCCTGTTGCAAGGGATAGCAAAAAAATCAATCAAGCAGTAAAAAGACTGCGGGCCCTTGGCTTGAACGACGCACACCAATTGCTCGATCGAGCCAGAAAAGGGGCCGATAGTAGCGTATTTTATGATCTTGCCCTGGTAGGTAATCTAACTGAAAATTTGCTTGCCGGCATCATTAACATATCGGCCAGAACCATGTTGAATTATGCGCAGCAAGGCAAAAAGCTGGAACCTGCTCAGAGCGAACATTTGCTCAAGCTTGTTAAGTTGTTTGAACTTGGGATAGCCGCATTTGGCACTGTTGATGAATTCAATATTTGGCTGAACAAGAAATGCTGGAATGCAAAAGATGCACCCATGGATTGGCTCATCACTCCTGGTGGGGTTGATATGGTCAAGGCGGAAATTGAACAGTTGATGGAGGGATATCCTGTTTAACCTGAGCCGCATGATTGTTTTTCGTATCGTTCACAAGGCATTCAGCCAATCGCTTGTCGGATCTGGCCAACCAGGTCGGTGGAACAAGTCCGGGCAAAAAGTGATTTATGCTGCAGAATCAATCGCCCTGGCTTTTCTGGAGTCAATGATAAGGCGGCAAGGCGTTGGTTTCAATGAAGATTTCAAGATCATGTTCCTTGACATCCCCCAGGATCTATCCATCACGACCATCGATCCTGCCTCGCTCAGCCCCGGATGGGATGCTATCAGAAATCATTCCGTTTCCCAGGAACGTTCATCATCCTGGTATGTTTCGTTACACGCTCCGGTACTGAAAGTTCCTTCCGTTGTGTTGCCCCATTCCTTCAACTTTGTCATCAATACGGAGCACAAGGATTTCAAAAAAATCAAGATCATCGATACAACCCCTCTGGTTCCCGATCCGAGAATTGAAACTATTTTATCCGCCAGGCATTAAATCCTTCTGCCATTGAACAGGCGGTTGAAAATATACAGCCTCAGGCCAGAAGATCTTAAGGGTCTTGTGGCTCGTCTTTTAATCGCTTATCTTTGCCCCCATGAAATCGACCCCCTTCACCCATCTCCATCAGGCACTTGGCGCTAAAATGGCCGAGTTTGCAGGCTACAACATGCCCATATCCTATACCGGTATCAACGACGAGCACCAGGCTGTGCGCAACAATGTTGGTGTATTTGATGTGAGCCACATGGGTGAATTCATCCTGAAGGGCGATAACGCCTTGGCCCTGATCCAACAGATCAGCTCCAATGATGCTTCCAAGTTATTAAACGGGCAGGCCCAGTACAGCTGCATCCTGAACCAGAACGGAGGCATTGTGGACGACATGCTGGTCTATTGTGTAGAGCAAAACAAGGTCTACATGCTGGTGGTGAATGCCTCCAACATTAAAAAAGACTGGGACTGGATCCAGGAATTCAACCAGGGGAAAGTTGAAATGCACAACATTTCAGACAAGACCTGTTTGTTGGCCATCCAAGGGCCTAACGCCACAAAGGTGTTGCAACCCCTCACCGAGATGGACATCCTCAACATGAAATATTATACGTTTTCAAAAGGCCTTTTTGCCGGCGTAGAAAATGTATTGGTGAGTGCAACGGGCTATACCGGCGCGGGTGGTGTTGAAATTTATTTTGAAGATGAAGGAGACAATGCCGTAAAAATATGGAATGCGATTTTTGAAGCCGGTGCAGCAGCAGGCATCAAGCCTGTAGGCTTGGGTGCTCGTGATACCCTGAGATTGGAAAAAGGATATTGCCTTTACGGAAATGATATTGATGATTATTCCACACCGCTCGAAGCAGGTTTGGGATGGATCACGAAGTTTACCAAGGAATTTACCTCCTCCACATTTTTGAAGAAGCAAAAAGAGACCGGCGTTGAAAAAAAGCTGGTTGGCTTTGAAATGATAGACCGCGGAATCCCCCGCCATGATTACATGATCAGGGATGAAGAAGGAAACCTCATTGGCCGCGTAACTTCAGGAACCCAGTCCCCAACACTCAACAAGGGCATTGGCATGGGCTATGTACTTTCAGAATTTGCTACGGTTGGGTCTGAAATTTTTGTTGATATCCGCGACAAGCAGATCAAGGCGGTTGTGGTTCAGCTTCCATTTGTAAAATAAGTTTGATGGGCGCGCAACAGAGAAAACTTTTCACTTCCCTATCTCCCGCACTCCTCAATTTGTATGACATCAGCAACAGTGTTGTGGTGATCATCGATGTTTTGCGGGCTACATCTACCATTGCCACTGCATTGTACAATGGCGCTGAGGCGGTAATGCCTGTGGCTACAGTACCACGATGCATTGAACTTGGGGCCGAGCTCAACGGGATTACAGCCGGTGAGCGTGATGGCAGGGTTGCAGAGGGATTGAGCTATGGCAATTCACCATTTGAATACCCCAGGGAATTCATAGAAAACAAATTGTTGGTTTTGACAACCACCAATGGAACCAAGCTCTTGCACATGGCCCTTGACAGTGGTGCGCCAGAAATCATCACCGGATCATTCCCCAATCTTTCTGCTGTTTGTGATCATTTGATTGCTTCAGGAAAGGATGTGTTGCTTGGATGTTCTGCATGGAAAGACAGGGTCAACATGGAAGACACCATGTTTGCCGGTGCTGTAATCAACAGGATCAAGGATCATTTTGAAATGCATTGCGATTCATCAAAGATGGCCGAAAGCCTGTTCCTTGAAGCCGGAGAAGACAGGTTCGGTTTTATGGAACGCCGCGGTGCCACGCACTATCATCGCCTCATGAACTATGGTTTGGAAAAAGACATCCGCTATTGCCTAACTGCCGATCTGGCCAATGTGCTTCCAATTTTCAGGGGAGACAGGTTGGTGTTGGAGGCATAAAACCGCATGAATCATACATGCTGAAAACCGCTTAATTTACTGATTTTTTTCCATATAATTCTTGTTTTTCAGGCTTTCTAATTTATAGTTGTCAACCGATAAGAATAGGGTTCTTTTGCATTAATTTCGCCAATTAACCCAACATCGTCCATGTCATTATCGCATCTACTGAAATTCATTTACAACAACGGAACGGACGAAGTCATCCGCCGCGGAAAAAAAATACATGCGATAGGATATGTTGAATTCATTGAATACGACGATCTTCTCGGTGCTGTAAGCTTCAGGGTCAAAGACGACAATTACAGCACGTTCTACAAGGTTCATGTGCAGAAATACAAGGATCCGCGTGCCATGGCATTGCGTTGTTCCTGTCCGTACAACCTTGGTGATATCTGCAGGCATGAAGCCGCTGCCTTGTTGCAGCTGCAGGATCTTGTAGACAAGAACATGATTGGTGACAATACCATCAAGTACGATCAGCGGCATACGGTCATCAAGATGAAGCAGATCGAACTCCGCACCATTCGGATGCTGGCTACACAGGAGGTTTGCGAGAAAGCGGAAGTGGTGCTCAGGACCACAAAAGCCAACATCCTCAGTGCAAAGGATGAAAGGGTAGAAGCCAAGCTCGAACTCAATGGTGAGGTTTTCCCATTGGTCATCCAGAGAAATGAGGAACGCAATTTTGATACTTCCTGCAAGTGCACAGAGGAAACGCATCCGCTATGTGTGCACAAAACTGTTCTTTTTCTGCAGTTATTGAATGCATACGGTAGTCTGTATTTTGATACCATCCGCAACTGGGACAAGGAAAAGAACAAGTTGTTGGGGATCTATGGGTACAGCATGAATGAACCTGATTGGCAGTCAAAATTTGAGTTTACCTATAAAGATGGCAAGCCATTTTTGAGGGTGCTTGATCCAACAGTCAAAAGGGTCACCACACCGATTGTTGAGGAGAAGCCTTTGGTTCAGCGAAAAGAAGAAGTGAAAGAAGAGGTCAATACATTAAGTGAACCTGTTGTCTCTTCACAGAGGCTTGGCGTAGTCTTTATTGAAACACCTGGTAAATATCCGGGTTTCAATGTTGAGTTGGTCAGTGGAGAGTTTGATCAGGAAAACATGGAATTCCTTGGAAAGGTTGAACACATTGACCTTTCGAAGTATGTGCCTACCACAGAGCTGGTCACGGAAGACATTTCACTGATGAATGCTGTCAGAAAATTACAGCGTTCCGAAATTGATAAATATGTCAGCAGGAATTCCCCTTTCTCTGGCATTTGGGAAAACATCATTTATTCTGAAGAGGAGGGCCTTCCTGCAGAAACTACCTTGCTGATAGACGAATACCTGCATCCCAAAATCGTCAAGATGTTTGCCGAGCATGCGGAGCGCACCCTGTTCCTGAAACTCTTGCCAGGAAAGCCTTTTACTACGGCCAACCTGGTGAAGACCGGGATTGGAAGCGGAAGGATGAAACCAGGATTGCAGGTTGCACTTGAAAAAAAGCATGCAACCATTACACCTGTAGCATTGATTGAAGAGTGGGACATTGAGTTGACGGCCAACGAATGGTCTTCCTCGCTGGTGGCCCTTTTCAACGACAAGTTCTATTGCTGGAATTCACTGGAAGACCTTGAAGCCATCATGGCCTTCATTCCGGAGAGAAACAGAAAAATCAGCCTTTCAAAATGGCCTGAATTTCTGGAGCGTGAAGTGTTGCCATTTGCAAGAAAATACAAAGTTGATTTTGACAAGTCTCTGATGACCGAGCTGTTCAATGGAGAGCCTGAAATCAAATTACAACTCCAGGAAAAAAATGAATACCTGGTGTTTACACCTGTATTCCTTTACCAGGGTTACGAAGTAAAATATACTGACAAGGAAACGATCTTTCTGCCCGAAAATGGAAAGATCAAAATGATCAAAAGAGACCTGGAAAAGGAAAGGGAGTTTGTCAAAAAACTGGGATCGCTGCATTCCAACTTCATCAATACTGAAAACAGTTTCAACCTGGTGTTGAAAGGAACCGAAGTATTGAGGAACAACTGGTTCTTCCTTTTTGTGGATGCAATGAAGGAATTCCAGGTGCCTGTCATTGGCTTTGAGGTTCTGAAAAACTACAGGTTCAATACCGCTAAACCACAGACCAGGATACAGATCAGCAATGGTGTGGATTGGTTCGATGCCAAAGTGGAAATCATTTTTGGTGACCAGAAAGTGTCCATCGAAGAGATCAAGCGTGCCTTGAACAACAAGCAACAGATTGTTCAGTTGAACGATGGAACCCTTGGTATTCTGCCAGACGAGTGGCTGAAAAAATATTCTTTGCTGTTTAGGGTTGGAGAAGGAAAAACAGACCAGCTAAGGCTTTCAAAGTATCACCTCAGTGTCATTGATGAACTGTACAACAACATTGATGAAACAGAGGTCTTGATCAAGCTGGAAGAAAAATATGAAAGGCTCAGGTCTTTCAACAGGATCAATGAAGTTGATCCTCCAACACAGCTGGCAGAGGTACTCAGGCCTTATCAGGTCGCTGGTTATCATTGGCTGAACTACCTCACGGAAGTGGGCTGGGGCGGCATCCTCGCAGATGACATGGGTCTTGGTAAAACCATCCAGGCCTTGTCTTCGCTGCAACGCTTTCGAGACAACAATGAAAGCATGACGGCCATCGTTGTTTGTCCGACTACCTTGATGTTCAACTGGGAAAATGAAATCAAGAAATTCACGCCCAAACTGACCTACCGCATCCACCATGGCGGAGAAAGGATCCGTGACAAGAAAATTTTTGTGGACCATGATGTAATCATCACCACCTACGGAACCCTCCGCAGCGACATCAAGTTTATGCTCGAAACCAATTTTGATTATATCGTATTGGATGAATCGCAGGCCATCAAGAATCCGCAGAGCAAGGTGACCAAAGCGGCCTGTTTGCTGAATGCAAAAAACAGGCTTTGCATGAGCGGTACCCCTCTGCAGAACAATACTTTCGATATCTATGCGCAGATGAACTTCCTGAATCCAGGGATGCTGGGCAGTGTTGAATATTTCAGGAATGAGTTTGCCACACCCATTGATAAATTTGGCGAAAGAGAGCACAAGGAACACCTGAAAAAACTCCTGTTTCCATTCATCCTCAGGCGCACCAAAGAGCAGGTGGCCAAAGACCTTCCTGAAAAAACAGAGACCATCCTGTTCTGTGAAATGGAAGAGGAGCAACGCAATATTTACGATGCATACAGGAATGATTACCGAGACAAAATCTTGGGCGTCATCAAGGAGCAGGGCATCCAAAAATCCCAGCTGACCATCTTGCAGGGTCTGATGAAGCTGCGCCAGATCTGTGATTCACCGGCCATCATGAA
>JBJOOI010000037.1:0-9422 GCA_046051375.1 Bacteroidota bacterium
GACCTTGCTGAAACATCATTTTTAACTCGGGTAGTTGAAGCTGCCATGGAAAGGTTTGGAAGGATCGATGTACTCGTCAACAATGCTGCCTGGAGAACCATCGGTACGATGCGCAATATGCAACATGATGCATGGGAAAAAACAATCAGGGTCTGTCTTACCGCGCCTGCCTTTTTAGCCAAACATGTTGCTGCTGCCATGGAACGGATCAATCAGCCTGGTGTTATCATCAACATATCAAGCATGATGTCTGATAGACCAGCAGGGACGAGCCCGGCTTATATCGCTGCAAAAGGAGGCATTGAAGCACTGACACGTGAACTTGCTGTTACTTATGGAAGAAGTGGCATCAGGGTCATTTCTGTCAAACCTGGTTTCATCGACACTGAGTTGAGCAAAGATTATACAACCACTGCCGGAGAAAGCATCGCAGACCAACTGGGTGCCTATTTGAACGATGCCACACCATTGAAAAGTCCGGGCATTCCCCAGGAAATTGCCAATGCTATTGTTTGGCTTTCATCTGATCAAGCTTCTTTCATGACTGGAACTGCCATCACCATTGATGGTGGATTTACCACCAGCATGAACAGTTATCAATTGAAGAAAGCACAATTCCCTAAAGAGTTCTGATATGTGGCAGTTTAATGCATTGATGAATCCGATAGCTGAAGAATTCAGGATTTCTCTTGGAGAGGGAAATACGCCATTGGTGAAATCGAAAGCCATAGGACCAGCCATGGGTTTGAAGAACCTCTACTTCAAGCTGGAAAACCTTAATCCATCAGGGTCATACAAAGACAGGTTTGCTGCAGCTTTTATCGCGCACATGAAAAGCAGAGGACAACAGCTGTGCATTGCCACATCGAGTGGAAATACTGGTGCAGCTTTGTCAGCCTATTGTGCAGCAGCAGGCATGCACTGTGTATTGATTATTGTTGATGGTGCTCCTGTTCCAAAGATCAGGCAGATGCAACTCTATGGTGCTCATATCATCATGGTTGAGGGCTTTGGGAAAAACACTGAAGTGACCAATGCGGTTTTTGGCCAATTGGATGCGCTTACGCAATCTCTTGGTATCCCATTACCGGTAAGTGCATTTCTGTATTGCCCTGAAGGGATGCAGGGTGTTCAAACAATCATGTATGAATTGATGCAACAAATGGATGTTGACCATGTTTTTTCACCTGCAGGCGGTGGTGGTCTCACATTGGCATTGGCAAGAGGTGCGAACATATTTGCGGCGAAAAATGAATTGCAAAAGAAGCCAAGCGTGCATTGTGTCCAACCAGTAGGAAACGATACTATTGCCTCTTCCCTTAGAAGCGGAAGTCAACATGCGGCTGATATTCCCGGAGCGACTACAAAAATAAGCGGCTTGCAGGTTCCCAATATTTTGGATGGTAATGAAGTGATCCGGGAATGCAGGGCACTGGGGGGTAATGGATATACAGTAACAGACAAGCTCGTTTTTGAATTGCAGAAAAAACTCGCACAACAGGAAGGAATTTTTTCTGAGCCTGCAGGAGCTGTTGCATTGGCAGGATTGGCGGCTGCAGTTGAGTTGAATGAGGTTAATCCAGAAGACAATATTGTTTGCCTCATTACAGGAAGTGGCTTCAAGGATATGCTATCCGTAGAAACTCATTTTGAACTGCCAGCAATAGAAACCATCCCTGCAAACAAGATGAAAGCTGCAATCGAAAAAATACAATCATAAAATCAAATAATATGTCAAAAACAACCGGATCTGTAGACTTGAAAGGGCTTTGGCCAGCACTATTAACACCTGTGACCAGTGAGGGAAAGGTGAATGAAAAGGAATTGGAAAAAATCATTGAACTCATTGTTGCACAGCAACTTGATGGCATCTATCTGTTGGGTTCTACTGGCCAGGGTTTTCTTTACGCAGAGGAGGAAAGAAAACATATCGCAAAACTTTCACTCGAGATAACCAATAAGCGTTTGCCTGTAATTGTACATGTTGGTGCATTGAGCACTGATGAGTCTGTGCGTTTGGCACAACATGCTGCAGCTCATGGTGCTGATGGCATTTCATCTGTTGGCCCCATCTACTATGCAACGTCTCCGGCCATGGGTCTTCAGCATTACAAGAGAATTGCCAATGCAACAACCCTTCCTTTTTTCCCCTATCAAATTGGCAACGCTCCGATGACCGATGACATGATCAGACAACTCCTGGAGATTCCCAATGTTAAAGGGTTGAAACTGACTACAGGAAACCTGTTGGAAATCAGTGCCATCAACATCAAATCCAAAGGGGCATGGAAATTGTTCAGCGGTGCTGATGAACTGATGTGTCAGGCAGCTGTTTGTGGAACAGTCGGAGCCATTGGCTCAACCTATAATTTGTTTGGTCCTGTTTGTCAATACGTAAGAAGAGAATTTTTGAATGGCAATGTAAAGCTTGGGATGGATTTCATGCTTGAATTCCAGGAACTGATTCTGGAGATTCTTCCCTGTATCTGGACTTTCTTCCAGCGTGGAATGCAGTTAAGGTATGGCATTGATATAGGCACTGCAAAAGCGCCTTTGCTTTCACCTGAATTGTCTTGGTCAGATGAGGAATTGATGAAAAGAATTCAAAGCATTGAAAAATTTATGCCCAATAAATAAAAACGAACAAGCAAATGAAAAACATTGAAGTGATAACCGGTTCAGGTGTGCCCAAGAGCCACTTGCCTTTTTCGCCAGGAATCAAGGCGGGTGATTTTGTATTCATCTCCGGGCAGGCCTCTGTCGATGATGAGGGAAAGATTTTGGAAGGCAGTTTTGCAGAGGAGTGCAGGAGATCTTTTGACAACCTCGGCAAGATTCTTGCCGGTGCAGGCCTGGGCTTTGCTGATGTTGTGCAGGTAAGGAATTATGTCAACAAGCAAGAAGACCTTGCGGAGTTCAACCAGATTTATCGTGAATATTTCAAGGAGCCCTTTCCTGCAAGAACAACAATCATGGGCTGCCTCGGAACTTTGCTGAAATTTGAAGTCGATGCTATTGCTTATTCTCCAAATACCTGAGCATGAGGGTAGCGTTGCTGGGCATCGTGCATGAATCCAACACCTTTGCAGAAGGGGTAACCGGACTGGATCAGTTCCGTAAGGGCCATTGGCATTTTGGTGAAGAGATCATCAGGGAATACAAAAATGCATTCCATGAAGTCGGCGGAATGATTGAAGCAATGAGCGAGACTGATATCCAGGTTGTTCCTATCATGTATGCAGAAGCAACACCGGGTGGCACTGTAACCAAGGATGCTTTTGAACACCTTATGGGTGAAATGTTTGGCGAATTGAAGAAACATTTACCTGTTGATGGTTGCCTTGTTGTACCACATGGAGCAGGCGTTTGTGAGGCATATCCTGACATGGATGGGCACTGGCTCGGGCGGCTAAGGGAATTGGTGGGCAGGGATATTCCCATCATTGGAACCATTGACCCACATGCAAATGTCAGTCAGGCGATGATTGACGCAACCAACGCTTTGGTGGCCTACAAAACCAATCCTCATGTGGATCAGCGCACCGTTGGTAAGGAAGCAGGAATGATCATGGCCGATACCTTGTCCGGAAAGATAAAACCTGTCCAATTGTTTGCTTCACTTCCATTGGCCATCAGCATTGAACAGCAATTGACAGAAAAAAATCCTTGCAAGGAATTGCATCAAATGGCCAAAGCTGCATTGAACAAAGAAGGCATTGTTTCAACAAGCATTGTATTGGGTTTTCCCTACGCAGATGTCAAGGAGATGGGATCCTCCATCATCGTGATTGCCAATGCTGATGCTTCTGCCGGGGAAGCTGTACTCAAAGAACTCAGCGACCATGTTGTCTGCAACAGGTTTGACTTCAATGGCATAAAACAAAACATTGGCACAATAGTCGCTGCATGGGAGCAGACGCCGAAACCATTGTTGTTGCTGGACATGGGCGACAATGTTGGAGGAGGTTCTCCAGGCAATAGTGTTTACCTGCTTGATCAACTCGAAGATGAATCAAAAGAAAACGTGTTTCATTGTGTATATGATCCTGTTGCGGTTCAGTTGGCCAATGCGCATGCAATAGGGGACAGTTTTGAGCTGCAAATCGGTCAACGTCCTGATGGTGTTCCTTCCCCTACCAGGTTGGTGACACTTGAATTCAAGGGTCAGGGTTCGTTTGATGAGACCACACCCAGGCATGGAGGACAGGTTCATTTTGATATGGGACCCATCGCCATTGTAAAAACAGCAAAAAATCATCTGGTCATGCTCACGTCCTTGAGGGTGCCACCTTATAGTCTTCGGCAACTCACTACATTTGGCATCAATCCCCAAGATTTTGATGCCATTGTCGCCAAAGGTGTGAACGCACCCATTGCTGCCTACAAGGATGTTTGTCCTTCCATTGTACAGGTAAACACTCCAGGAGTAACAGCTGCAGACATGACCTTGTTTCATTACGATAACCGGAGGGTTCCCTTGTATCCCTTTGAAGAAATCAGTTCATCATGTTGAACAGAAAACATACATTGATAACGATGGCTGCTGTGGACTTCTATACCGAAGGTCCGGCGGTAGATCAGTCCGGCAACCTTTATTTTACGATGCTTTCCGGGGAAAGCATCATGCAGTTGAAGCCCGACGGGCAATTGAATGTATGGGGAAAATCAGCCTGTCCCAATGGCCAGATTATTCTTACCAATGGAGAACACTTTGTTTGTGACAGCAAACTGGGGAAGGTATTGCGCTTTTCTACCGACGGACAATTGATAGGAGCAGTCTCCGGCGAAACCTGTGCAGGCATCAAGGTAAATGTGCCGAATGATCTTTTGATGGATGACCATGGTAATCTCTATTTCACAGATTCAATAAGGCATCATGGTGCTGTTTTTTGTATTGCAGAAAATGGTGATGAAATACTGATTGCTTCAGGATTGGATTATCCCAATGGACTCATACTTTCAATTGACAAGAAAAACTTGTTTGTTGCTGAAAGTTACCAAAACAGGATCATCAGTATTCCATTGACTGATGAAGGCAAGCCTTCCGGGGATATCGAGGTTTTCATTGATCTTCCACAAAATCCCTCGGGCAATCCAATCGGAAATTTACCTGATGGCATTGCCATGAACAGCAAGGGCATCATGGCCATTGCACATTATGGATTGGCTGCCGTTCAGTTGGTATCAACTACAGGAGAGCTGATTCAAACCATTGATACCGGTCTTGCCTGTACAAGCAATGTATATTTTTTGGATGATCAAACCCTGATTGTTACAGGCGGATCAAATGAGCCAGGTCCTGGTGCTGTTCTAAAAATCAAATTGTAAAGCATTGTAGATTATGAAAAAAATAGTTCAACAATGGCCAATTTTAATAGTGCTGTTCATGCTGTTTTCATCAACTTTAAAATCACAACAGATGCCTGAGATCAAAGCATTTCCTTCACTGCCGAATACCGAAGGAATGGCAGGGATGTTCGCCGGCCAAAGCAACGGACAATTGTTTTGTATGGGGGGCGCAAATTTTCCTGAGAAAAAACCCTGGGAGGGTGGAAAGAAAAAATGGTATGATGAAATTTATAGGTTTGCAGAAGACCGCGAATGGATAAAACTTGATATCAAAATGCCCGGACCTCTTGCTTATGGGGTATCCATTGAGTATAAAAATGAAATCATTCTGGTTGGAGGAAATGATGAAAAAGATTTTCATGCAACAGTCACTGGCATGAAATGGAATGGCAAGGATTTTACATACAAGTCTTATCCCGCATTGCCTGTGCCGCTGGCCAACATGGCGGGTGCACTGGTAGATCACATGATTATCGTTGCAGGAGGAACCAGTGCATTCACAGGGACTCCTTTAAATGGCATTTATATGCTTGACCTTGAAGACATCTCTGCTGGTTGGGTTGCATTGCCTTCCTGGCCTGGTGCTGGAAGAACGCAGCCTGTAGCGGGATCTTTCGGCGGCAGCTTCTATTTGTTCAGTGGTGAGATGGCTGGCGTAGACCACCTCGGAAAGCCAGAGCGAAAAATGTTGCAAGACGCGTTTCGGTATACTCCCGCCAAAAAAAATGGACATTGGCTGGGTACTTGGGAGGTGTTGCCCATGATGCCTCGTGCAGCTACTGCTTCTGCCAATCCGGTTCCGGTACTTGCTGATGGCAGTTTTGTTTTTTGGGGAGGAGTGGATGCAGAGAAAGCCCTGCACAAGGATCCGACGACACATCCTGGCATCGATCGAAAAATTTTCACCTACTCAATTCATACAAAAACCTGGTCTTTTCTGGGCAATGAAATGCAATTTGAGGCCAGGGTCACCCTGCCCGCTGTCCGCTGGAAAGACCATTGGTTATACATCAGCGGAGAGATCAAACCCGGCATTCGGACAAATAAGATTGTCGGCATAAAAAACAATGACACCCATGATAAATAAAAAACAAAACCTTGCAAGGGCATGGATGACAGTTGCGTTGCTCTGTGTAGTAGCCTCATTGAATTATCTCGACAGGACAATGATTACCACTATGCGATCATCCATCCTGCAGGAGATTCCCATGACCGAAGCACAGTTTGGCCTGCTCTCTTCTGTTTTTTTATGGGTATACGGATTGCTCAGCCCATTTGCCGGGTATATTGCTGACAAATTCAACAGGAGCAGGGTGATTCTTGTCAGTCTGTTTGTATGGTCGGCTGTTACCTGGATGACTGCTCACGCCACAACATTTAACCAACTCTTGCTGACCCGCGCGCTGATGGGCATCAGTGAGGCATGTTATATTCCTGCAGCCCTGGCCTTGATTGCAGACTACCATGGAACAAAAACAAGGTCACTGGCTACCGGCATTCATATGGCAGGTATCATGGCCGGGCAGAGCCTTGGCTTTGTTGGAGGATGGATTGCTGAAGAATTTACATGGAGCACTTCATTTACGGTATTGGGGGTTTTTGGTATTCTTTACTCCATCATTTTGGTAACTGTGTTGAAAGACCCTAAGCAAGAGTCCTTTGATGAAAGTTCGACTATCAAAAAAGAAGTCAATTTCAGGGAGGCTGTCGGCAGGATGTTTGGCAATGCTTCATTCAACATGGCATTGATTTTTTGGAGTTTATTGGGTGTAGTGAGTTGGTTGGTGATGGGATGGCTGCCTACATATTACAAAGAGCACTTTAACTTGTCACAGACCATAGCCGGGCTCTACGCCACCGGATACCTCTACCCCGCATCATTGGCCGGGGTAATTGTGGGTGGCATCCTTGCAGATCGGTGGAGCAAAAAAAATGAAAGGGCAAGGGTATTGGTTCCTATGATTGGTCTTGTGGTGGCGGCGCCTTTTATCTTTATGGCAAGCACGACTTCTTTTCTTCCGGCCGCAATTGCTTTTTTTGTGGTCTATGCATTTACCAGGGCATTTTCAGATTCCAACATGATGCCCATATTGTGCACGATTGTTGATGCACGATACAGGGCAACCGGGTATGGTATTTTGAACATGTTCAGTTGTATTGTCGGCGGACTCGCCTTGTATGCAGGAGGAATGTTGCGCGATGCAAAGGTTGATCTGTCGCATATCTATCAATTTGCAGGAGTAACCATGTTGCTCTGCGCTTTTATTCTCTATAAGGTAAAGCCTAAAATCCAAGCATGATGTTCGTCAACAATACATGTAACATACAAATACGCAAGACGAAGACCTCCTTCAAATGGCATTGGCTGTTTGGAATTGTTTTCATTTTTATGATGGATGCCAGTATTTCCCAAACGATAAAAACAAAACAATCAACGGTTGATTTTGGTGTTGTATTGAATGAGGATGGTGATTTTGCCTTCCTGAGTCCGGATCCACTCAAAGCCAAGCAGTTGCTGGAGTTGAATGTAGCTGCTCATGCAGCCCTGGGTATCAATACCTATACTTTCAGCGTTGGCGCTGGCAGTGATGTGTTGTATTACAATACAAAGGCTGCTAGCCCTTATGGATGGAGACAGACCAGTTATGAACTGAAAGATTCCATTTGGGCTGCAAGGATCAGGAGTGCCCGGAGTTGCATCGCCGCTGGAATGAATGCAGTGCTCGTAGCAGGTAAAGAAGCAAAGCGCAATGGCATGCGTTTCATACCCAGCCTGCGCATGAACGATAGCCATTTCATGACGGATCCATACAATTATCCGCTCACCGGAAAATTCTGGATAGAGAACGGAGAAAGACTGAGGCTTGGGAAAAGCCCACTTGCCTTTAGCAAGGATTATGGAAATCTTTTTGACTACACCCACAAGGAAGTGCGTGATTTTCGCTTTGCAGTTTTCGAAGAAGCCCTTCAGCTTCACCAAGACATCATCGATGGATTTGAGTTGGACTTTAACCGGGTACAAGTTTTTTTCCCAAGG
Source organism: Bacteroidota bacterium (assembly GCA_046051375.1). GTDB lineage: Bacteria > Bacteroidota > Bacteroidia > Chitinophagales > Chitinophagaceae > Pollutibacter. Next base: position 8,387 of record JBJOOI010000037.1, read on the forward strand.
GAGAAGAATGCAGAAGGGATGAAATTGATGACTGCGTTGGTGCGCAAGATGCGCAACAGGCTGGATTTGCTGGCAAAGCAAAAGGGAAGGCCCATGCATCTTTTTGTGAGGGTTCCTCCTTCTACAGCTGCCTGTTATTTGGCCGGGCTTGATATTAATGCATGGATCAAAGAAGGATTGGTTGATTTGGTTACACCCTCTCAGCTGATGACATTGGCTCACGATATGCCCATTCAAGACATGATTGACCTGGGAAAACAATATGGTGTGCAGGTTTATCCCTCTTTGTTTCCAAGGACGAGTTTCAGGAAAGTCATGCTGCCTGCTGCAAATGGATACGGCATGGACTTGCCTTATGGAAGGATCGCAAACCTGGCTGAACTGCTAGGGGCTGCTACCAACTACAGGATGATGGGTGTGAAAGGATTTTACCTTTTTAATTTTAAGGGGGGTGACAAGGATGAGGGCTTTAGGCCGCATCCAGACTGGATGTATGCCCTGGTGGCTGGTTTGAAAAATGAGAAACTCAATACAGGAGATAAGGTCTATGCTATTACCAAATCCTATTACAACGATGAACAACAACCATCCTATGCATATTTCAAACAGCTTCCCCGTCAACTGAAGGGAGAAGAAAGCTTTGAACTCTTACTAGGAGAAAACCCAGGTGCGGCTGCTTTTCCGCTCAAGTCATGCATACTTAGGGTTGGAGTCAAGGATATTGTGCTCCTCAATATAAAACTCAATGGAGTGACTTTAGCACCCTATAAAATATTCACGGAAGAAGCCTATGCAGCTGGAAAGAAACTGCCTCCAGACCTTGCAAGCTATACATTGATCTACCTTGTCAATGATCCTGCAATATTGAAAAAAGGCATCAATGCATTACAGGTGAGTGGAGCAAAAACAACCATCACGGATATTGAAATGGGTTTTTCGTATTTCAACCAGATGGGTTTATTCATGATGGGTAAAAAAATACCTGCAATCAATCAACAGGAAAACAATTAAATACAATCATATTCAAAATAAAATC
>JBJOOI010000038.1:0-9252 GCA_046051375.1 Bacteroidota bacterium
GAAGACTTCAAACCCAATCCTTCCAATGGCAGCAACAGTTGGGTTGTATCAGGAAGCAAAACCCAAAGTGGCAAACCCATTCTTAGCAATGATCCACACCTGGGTCTTACCCTGCCCTCAATATGGTTTGAAATCCAGATAAAAACGCCAGCATTCAATTCCTATGGGGTTTCTTTTCCTGGTCTTCCTGGTGTTGTCATTGGCTTCAATGACAGCATCTCCTTCGGATTTACCAATGCCGGTCGAGATGTTAAGGATTACTATGAAATTCAATTTCGTGACACGGATAAAAAAGAATACTGGTTTGATAGTGCCTGGAAACCAACAACCCGTCGACTGGAACAGATTCGCATCAAGAATGCAAAGACTTTTGAGGATACTGTTGCCTATACTGTATTCGGCCCCGTAACATATGATAAAAGCTTCAAAACAGATCTTACTGCAGAAAAAGCCTATGCCCTCAAATGGGTTGCCCATGATACTTCCAATATTCTCAAAATGTGGTTGATGCTCAACCGTGCATCCAATTATGCAGATTATCTGGAGGCAATAGGGCATTTCAATGTCCCGGGGCAAAACATGATTTTTGCTTCCAAATCAGGAGATATCGCCCTTTGGCAGCAAGGCAACTTTCCTTTGCGTTGGAATGACCAAGGTCTTTTTGTAATGCCAGGAACTGATAGCAGCTATATGTGGAAGGGATATATCCCCAACGAAGAAAATCCTCATGCTTTAAATCCTGCTGAAGGTTATCTCAGCAGTGCCAACCAGCGGGCTGCTGATTCCAGTTATCCATATTTCATGCCAGGCAGTTATGAGGTATACAGGCCCATTACGATCAACAGGAAGCTTGCTTCAATGTATAATATCACTGCCGAGGATATGCAATTGCTTCAAAACAACAACTATAATGTTTTTGCTGAAGATGCCCGACCCATTCTGCTAAAATATGCCATCATAGAACAGCTGTCTGCCGAGGAAAAAAAATACTTTTCATTGGTTGCATCATGGAACCTCATGAATGATGCTAATGAAACAGCACCAACATGTTTCACTGCATGGTGGGACTCGCTGCATGCAGAAGTTTTCAATGATGAACTGGTTCAGGATAAAATGCCTCTTGCCAAACCTGAGAAATTTGTTTTGCTTGAAGCCCTGGAAAGAGACAGTGGCTTCAAATTCATTGATAATATCAATACACCAATGAAAGAAGATCTATACCAAATGGTCACAGTTGCACTTAAAAAAGCATCTAAAAAGCTGGCTTCACTGGAAAAAGAAAACAAACTTGAATGGGCGAAATATAAGAACACAACTGTTTATCATTTGCTCAAGACCAATGCTATGGCATTTGCCCGAGAGGGGCTGATGAATGGCGGTGGAAATGGGATCATCAATGCAACTCAACACGATCATGGACCAAGCTGGCGCATGGTAGTGGAAATGACCAGCCCCACCAATGCTTATGGTGTTTATCCTGGTGGGCAGAGTGGTAATCCAGGAAGTAAATTCTATGATAATTTCATTGATCAATGGGCAAAAGGCGCTTATTACAAACTTTGGTTCATGGAGTCTGCAGCCATTGAAGGAAAAAAATGTAAATGGAAAATGAGTTTCGCATCCAAATAAACAAAACAACATCATGAAATTTATTGTTTCTGCTATCATAACTGCTTCATTGGCTTTTGGGCTTGGTCTCTATTTTCCCTGGTGGACCATTGTCATTGCGGGTTTACTCACTGGTTTTTTCATCCCTCAACATTGGGGCTTGTCATTTTTGTCTGCATTCTCCGGTGTATTTTTGTTGTGGGGACTGATGGCCCTTTTCATCAGTATATCGAACGACCATATTCTGGCAAAACGCATTTCCATGTTGGTCATTAAGAATGATTCACCTTATCTCATCATCCTGTTAACGGCGCTGATTGGCGGATTGACAGCCGGATTGTCTGCCAGTACTGCACGTTCATTGCTCAATCTTATCAAAAAATAGAATTACACAAGTATAATCTGAATGAGGAACAGCAAATATTTCTTGGTATGGATTTCATTGTTGATTTTTTGTGTCAATACCTATGCTACAAAAATCAATGGGCTTGTTGTTGATCAATCCAATAATCCTGTTGGATTTTGTTCTATCACAGTAAAGGACAGCAAGAAGACTGTATTATCCAATGATCAGGGCAAATTCTTTATGGAACTTCCAAAAGGGAAATATCGTTTTGTGGTTCAACATGTGGGTTATGAAACGATTTCCATTGATACACTGGTGGATGGTGATGAAATGAGGTTGAAATTTACAATGAAGACTACAACACTCACCCTTGCTGAAGTGAAAGTTAAGGCAGGAGGGGAGGATCCTGCTTATGAAATTATCCGCAATGCCATCAAACAGCGCAAGTTTTATCAGACACAGGTTGGAGGGTATACCTGTGAGGCGTATTTGAAAGGGCTAATCAGAACAGCCAATTTCCCTGATAATTTTATGGGTCAACCCGTCGATTTTGAAGATGGGGACAGTTCAAAAAACAAAATCATATTCCTTTCAGAAACCATATCTGACATTGCTTTCCAACAACCCAATGATTTAAGGGTGGTGGTCAAGTCAACCAGGGTAAGTGGACAAACAAATGGGCTGGGATTGGCCAACCCAATCCTGATATCCTTTTATGACAATATCGTTTCACTCCCAAAAACATTTAATCCAAGAGGTTTTGTTTCTCCTATTGCAGAAGGAGCACTTGCTTACTATAGGTATAAATACCTGGGTGTTTTTTTTGAAAATGGATACCAGGTAAATAAAATCCAGGTAATTCCCAAGCGTAAATGGGAACCGCTATTCACCGGTTACATCCAGATCATTGAAAATAGCTGGAACATACATTCAGTAAACCTTTCAATTGACAAGGAGTCTCAGTTGGAGTTTGCTGACAAGATTCGCATAGAACAACAGTATAATCCAATCAATAGGGATACATGGATGATATCTACGCAAACCATTTTTCCTGAAGTAAACTTTCTTGGTTTTGCTGCATCAGGATATTTCTCAACCATTTATTCCAAATATGTTATTGATCCAGTATTTGATAAAAAACAATTTGGAAGAACAGTATTGAAATTTGATTCATTGTCAAACAAGCGTTCATCATCTTTCTGGGATGCATCTCGGCCAATTCCCTTGGTGAAAGAGGAAATTGAAGATTTCAAAAAGAAAGATTCCCTTCAAAAGTTGCGGGAAGATCCCCGATACCTTGACTCGCTGGATAAAATTCAGAACCGTATCACAGGTTTGGGTGTGTTGGTGAATGGGCCACGTTTCATCAATAGAAATAACAAAACATCCCTCAGTTTTGATCCTTTGCTAAAATCAGTGAGTTTCAATACTGTAGAAGGATGGGCATTGCAAGGCTCTGCCACCTTTGAGAAAGATTTGAAAGGAAGACGCCAGTTTACATTTACTCCAGTGTTGAGGTATGGTACTTCAAACCATCTGTTCAATGCTCACTTCTCCAGTTCATTCCGGTACGGTAAAAAATTTGTCAACAGGGTGTTCATTTCAATGGGTAAAAAGGTATTTCAATTCAACAATGCCAATCCCATTCCCCAGATCATGAATACTGTTTCAACACTGTTTGATGGTTCCAATTACATGAAATTATATCAAGCAAAATTTATACAAGCTGGTTATTTTAAAGCCCTTGGCCATGGAATAGACATGGATGCAACTATTCAATACCAAAACCGAAACCCATTGACCAATGTAGATACCCTGCATATTGGGGGCGCCAGGGCTAGGTTTAAAAACCTGACCCCCAATTATCCCGTTGAAGCTGGAACAGGGCCATTGCTAGCCCACCAATCCCTTCTGGCTTCCGTCAGGTTTCGTTTCAGGCCCGGTGCCAGATATGTTGAATTACCGGATGGTCAGGTAAATACATTTTCAAGATCACCTGTTTTCACCTTTCAATATACCAACGCCATCAGCGGTATATTTGACAATGATTCGAAGTTTGGAAAATGGAGAATATCCGTTGTTGGTGACATTAATTTCAAAATTGGCGGGGAATTCAGGTATAAAATTCAGTCAGGAGGATTTCTTCATGCACAACGGGTTGAATTGCCTGACTACAATCATTTTATTGGAAATTTGACCGGTAAAGCTACTCCTTACGTGGAGAGTTTTCAGGTTGCTCCTTTCTATGCTTTTTCCAACAAGGAAAGTTTCTATGGAGAGTTTCATGCAGAATACAAGCTTAATGGTTTACTCACCAACAAGATTCCAATCGTCAAAAAACTCAATTTGCGTCTCGTTACTGGCACCAATATGATCCTGTTGAAAAACAAGAATTATCAGGAGTTGTTTTTAGGTGTTGATAATATCTTCAAATTGTTTAGGATTGATTTTGTCAAGGGGCACGGACAATCGGTTGGTTCAACACAAGGTTTTAGGCTTGGCATCCGAGGTTTCTCTTCGCTTTTCACTGATAACTGATCAAGGCATCAATCCTTTTTATTAATTTTACCCTGTTTCGGATTTTGTTCGGCCTGCAACCGAATTTCCAACATTCAAGGAATTAAAATCAATCATGGCAACACTTCATAACAGGGTTTCAAGACAAGTCTTGAAGGAAAGGGCAGAGAATGACCCTACACCCAAGAATACAGTTTCTTTTTATTGTTATTTCAGTATCCCTGATCCAGCAAAAATGAGGGATGAATGGTATAGGGAGCTCAATCAATTGGGTGTTTTTGGCCGTATTTACATTGCAGAGGAAGGCATCAATGCACAAATCAACTGCCCAGTGCATTCTTTTGAAGCGCTCAAGTCATTTCTCTATGGTTTTCCTGCCCTGGATGGCTTGCGGTTAAACAAAGCAGTTGAAGAAAAAGGGAATTCTTTTTATGTGCTTGATATCAAAGTTCGAAAGAAAATAGTGGCGGATGGGATTGAAGACCCCAGTTTTTCAATGGAAAATAAAGGCCGCTATGTAGATGCCATGTCCTTCAATGAAATGGTCAAGGACCCTGATACCTTGGTGATTGATATGCGCAATCATTACGAATATGAGGTGGGTAGGTTTAAAGAGGCGATTGAAATACCCAGTGATACGTTCAGGGAACAATTGCCCATGGCATCAGACAAGTTTGAATTGGAGAAAGACCGTCCAATAATCATGTATTGTACCGGTGGCATTCGCTGCGAGAAGGCCAGCGCCTGGATGCTGCACAAAGGCTTTAAAAATGTTTTTCACCTGGAAGGTGGAATCATTAATTATATCAACCAGGTCCGTGAGCATGGACTGGAAAACAATTTCATTGGGAAAAACTTTGTTTTTGATGAACGCTTGGGTGAACGCATTACGGAGGATGTTATTGCCAATTGTCATATTTGTGGTAAAGTTTGTGATGATCACGTGAATTGCCAAAACAGCAGCTGTCATTTGCTTTTCATCCAGTGTGAGTCATGCAAAACTACGTTCAAAGGATGTTGCAGTGAAGAATGCTTAGAATTTATCCAATTGCCTGAAACGGAACAAAAAGAAGCCAGAAAGGGTTTGGACAAGGGGCGAAACATATTCAACAAGTCCAAACAGCGGATGGATGCTATTGCCAGGGAAAATAAAAAATCCTAAGGCAGTGCATTCAATGCGGCGACAACCATGTCATAGGTTTCCTGTTCAGAAATCTCAGTTGGAGAGAAGGGCTCACCAATCAGTTTTTCATACAATTCAATGTATCTTCCTGAGATGGTGGAAATCCATTCATCAGACATTTCAGGCACGGTTTGTCCTTCTTTGCCCATAAAACCATTGGCCATTAACCATTCCCTCACAAACTCCTTGCTCAATTGAAGCTGTCTTTCTCCCTTGGACTGTCGCTCATCAAATCCTTCAGCAAAAAAATACCTTGATGAATCGGGCGTATGTATCTCATCCATCAACACTATCTGATCGCCTAGCTTTCCAAATTCATACTTGGTATCCGCCAGTATGAGACCCTGTTTTGCAGCTATTGATTTTCCTCTTTCAAACAAGGCCAAGGTGTATTTTTTCAGTATTTCCCATTCTTCTGCCGTTGCCAGCCCCTGAGCAATAATTTCGGCTTCACTGATGTCTTCATCATGCCCTTCAGCTGCTTTTGTTGAAGGAGTGATCAATGGAGTGGGAAAAAAATCATTTTCTTTAAGGCCATCTGGCATGGTTTGACCACAGAGAATTCTGCCTGTTTGGTATGTTCTCCAGGCATGACCCACAAGATTACCCCTGACCACCATTTCAATTTTAAAAGGCTTACAAAGGTGACCAATAGATACATTGGGAGCTGGTACATCCATGAGCCAATTGGAGCATATATCTTTAGTATTACTTAACATATATGCTGCTATCTGGTTCAAAACCTGTCCTTTATAAGGAATTGGTCTTGGTAGAATAACGTCAAAAGCAGATATCCTGTTGCTAGCCACCATAACAAGATATTGATCACGAATGGTATATACATCCCTCACTTTACCAGCATAAAAAGATGTTTGAGAAGGAAAGGTAAATTGGTTCATGGCACTAAATTAGATTCAGTGACCCAAACTTCCAATTTTAACCAGTCTGAACATTAGTCTTTTTTAGTTGTTTCAAAATTTGTTAATGATATTAACAATGCCTATTTTGGCACAAATTTGATCAAAACTACTGCTTATGAAAAGATTAGCTTGCTTTGCAGCTTTGCTATTGATGATGCTGCCGGCTATTGTTAACGCGCAAAATGTTATTATAACCGGAAATGTGAAGAGCGCCTCAGGGGGTGAATCCCTTGGCTCTGTTTCAGTTACCTTGAAGGGAAACTCCAATGGAACCTTTACCGATAATAAAGGTAATTTCAGGCTCAGTTTACCTTCGAATACCAAATTTCCAGTTAGCATCCTTTTTTCTTCCATTGGTTTTGGAATTACTGAAGTGAGTGTTGCTGCCGCCGGTGAAATGAAATCAGTTTCGTTGAATCCTTCTTCCACCTTGGGTGAAGAGGTAGTTGTTTCAGCTACAAGGACACCTACAAAAATTCTCGAATCACCAGTATCAATTGAACGTGTAAGCCTTGCATCCATCAGGAATTCTCCTTCTGCGGATTATTTCGACATGGCAACGAACCTGAAAGGTGTTGACATGGTTGCTTCAAGCTTAACATTCAAAACAGTTACCACCAGAGGATTTGCTGGTAGTGGTAATACCAGGTTTACACAGATTGTTGATGGAATGGACAATCAGGCACCAGGTTTGAACTTTTCTGTGGGAAGCATCGCCGCACTCAATGAGCTCGATGTTGAAAGCATGGAGCTTTTGCAAGGAGCTTCATCCGCACTCTATGGTCCTGGCGGAATGAATGGTACTTTGTTGATCAACAGCAAAGATCCTTTCAAATACCAAGGTCTTTCTTTCCAAATGAAGAATGGTATGATGCACACAGATGGTAAATACCGTGATCGTGCGCCATATTATAACTGGGATGTTCGTTATGCCAAAAAAGTTTCTGACAGGTTTGCATACAAATTAACCGCTGGTATCATTCAGGCGAAAGACTGGTTGGCTGCAGACAGCAGAAACATCAACAGGGCTCCTGGAGCTAATTTCAATACCATTAATCCTGGTACACGAAATACTGACCCCAACTATGATGGTTTGAACGTTTATGGAGACGAAACCAACCTTGATTTGAACCTTGTCCTCAATGGTATTGCTGGTCAGGCGCCATTTTTGGCTCCTTATATTGCTACATTGACTGGTACGCCTAACTTGGTATCCAGAACAGGATATACAGAAAGAGAAGTGACCAATCCCAACACCATCAATTTCAAATTGGGTGGTTCACTGAATTACAAACTTACCAATTCCATTGAGGCAATCCTTTCTGGCAATTGGGGAACTGGTAATACTGTTTATACAGGAAGTGAACGTTATTCTATTCTTGACTTGAAATTGGGTCAGTATAAGCTTGAATTCAAGCACAAGAACTGGATGTTAAGGGCTTATACCACCCAAGAAAATGCTGGTCAGGCATATAACACTACTATTACAACACGCCTCTTTAATGAATCTTGGAAAGGTTCACAGCAATGGTATACTGAATATGGTCAGGCCTTCCTCGGTGGAAAGTTGAATGGAATGTCTCATATCGATGCCCACAACCTGGCCCGTTCCGTAGCAGATGTTGGAAGACCAGTTGCAGGTAGTGCACAGTTTCAATCTTTGTATGATGCTGTAAGGTCAAGGCCCATCTCAAAAGGTGGTGGTAGGCTTATCGATAGAACCAATTTGTATGCTGTTGAAGGTCAGTACAACCTCAGTGAGTTGACGGGCAAATTCGCAGAAGTACTTGTTGGCGGTAATTTCAGAAGATTTTTATTGAACTCAGAAGGTACTTTGTTTGCAGACTCTGCCAACAAAATTCCTATCAACGAATATGGTGCATATTTGCAACTCTCAAAAGGATTTGCCAAAGACCTGATCAAGTTTACTGTCTCTGGTCGTTTTGACAAGAACGAAAACTTCAAAGGTCGTTTCACACCAAGGGCTACCATGCTCTTCAAAGTTGCAAAAGACAATCATCTGAGGTTCTCTTATCAAACAGCGTATCGTTTCCCTTCTACACAACAACAATACATCAACCTCGCAGTAGGTGGTGCAATACTATCTGGTGGTGTCCCAGCGATGAAAGAATTTTATAAGGTAGCGACCAATCCAGTTTATTCAGTTGCTGCACTTGGCGCAGGACAGTTGAAAGTTCAGGAGCTTCCTGAGTTCAAACCAGAGGCTGTAACTTCTTTTGAAGTTGGTTATCGCGGATTGCTTGCCAATTCAAGGTTATTGGTTGATGCATATGGATATATTGGTAACTACCAGGACTTTATTACCCGTGTAATTGTAGCACAATCAATCAGGAGTACACCAAGCCCTGCAGATGTTACCAATGCAGCCACAAGAAGAATCATTTCTTTCCCAGTCAATTCACCCACTCCAGTAAAAACTTCTGGATACGGACTTTCGCTTGAGTATAAATTCAAAAAAGGATTTTACCTGAATACGAATTTCTCTTCTGATCAATTGGGTGAAGTTCCAAACGGCTACATCACTTATTTCAATGCACCAAAGTACAGGGCTAATGCAACTTTCGGTAACACTGGTTTTGGAAAAACTAAGCGTCTTGGATTCAATGTTGTTTACCGCTACCAATCAGCCTTTTATTATGAAAGTGATCTGGCCAATG
>JBJOOI010000039.1:0-9184 GCA_046051375.1 Bacteroidota bacterium
AGAAAGAAACCAGCAGTTGATCTTGATCTGTTTAACACAGTGTTTGAATTCAGGTTTACTGAAGGCATCCTTTGTGAATTGATGATCTTTTTTTCAATCATAAGGTTAAGTTTCTCTTGTTGCGCCAACAGCAATTGTGGGTTTTGCTGGTCAATTTTTGAAACAAGGGCGTTGTATTCAATGGAAGGAATACTGAACTGCTCTTCTTTAGGATTGAATGCTGCACCGGGATCTTTCTTGAGCAAGGCATTCATGGAGGCCTTGGTATTGGCCACTTGTTTATAGATGTTCTGAAGATTCACTTCCTGTGCATTCAGGTCTATTTTAGCTTGCAACATGTCTGTTTTGGCACCACTTCCTACATTGAACCTTGTTTCTGCAATTTTCAATCTTTCTTTAGACAAATCGATGATGGCTTTGGTGGCAATCACCTGTTTGTTCAAACGAATCAGGTTATAATAAATGTTCAGCACATCAAAAATAACCTGGTCAATTTGTTGTGTTACAGCAATGCTGCCCATTTTCTCCATGACATCAAATCTCTCCAAGGTAGACCTTACCCGCAAACCATTGAAAATTCTCCAGCTGATGGCAAGATTGGAGTTGATATTGCTGTTGGAAACATTGTTTCTAACGATGCTGTTACCATTGGCCAATTTTTGGTTGATATTGGAAGTTCCTTCAGTATTGAAAATATTACTTGTAACAGTTGGAAGACCGCCAGCATTACCCCAATTGTTATTGGCTTTTGCAATATCCAGATCGGTTGAGGCAATCTGAATATCAAGGTTTTGTTTCAATGCCAAATCAATGGCTTCCTTTGCACTAAAACTGCTGTCTTGAGATGATACCGCATTGGCAAAAAGAAGACTCAACAACACTGCTTTAATTCTCATGGGTAGCTCTTTTTTTCCTTGAAATATAACTGTACAAAGCTGGCACCACAAACAAGGTGAGTACCAATGCAAACATCAGGCCTCCGATGATGACAATACCCAAGGGTATCCTGCTTTTTCCTGCAGATCCCAATGCCATGGCAATGGGCAATGCACCAAGGGCTGTGGCAAGGGTTGTCATCAGAATCGGTCTCAAACGTGCTACAGATGCATCCAGCACAGCATCAATCTTGTTCATCCCTTTTTCCCTTTGCTGGTTGGCAAACTCAACGATGAGGATACCGTTTTTGGTAACCAAACCAATCAGCATGATAATACCAATTTGGGAGAAAATATTCAGCGACTGTCCAAAAACCGATAAGCTGATCACGGCACCTGCGAGTGCCAGAGGAACGGTAATCATGATGATCAAAGGATCTACAAAACTTTCAAATTGTGCAGCAAGTACCAGGAAGATCAATACAAGGGCCAATAGGAAGGCATTTTGGGTATTGGAGGAACTCTCTGCAAAATCCCTTGAGGATCCGCTCAGGCTTGTGGTAAACGATTCATCCAGTACTTTTTTTGAAATGCGCTCCATCTCTTTGATACCATCTCCAAGTGTTTTACCATTGGCCAAACCTGCAGAAACAATGGCACTCTTCAACCTGTTGTAATGGTAAATGGTTGGGGGAGTGGCAGTTTCAGAAATGGTTACCAGGTTGTCCAGTTGAATCAACTGTCCATTTTTACTGCGCAGGTAAAACGACTTGAGGTCAAGTGGTGCATCCCTGTCTTTTCTGTCGACCTGACCAATGACTTCGTATTGTTTTCCGTTCTTGATAAAATAACCAAACCTTCTGCCGCTGAGCGCAAGTTGAAGTGTATTGGATATATCCAGGATGGAAATGCCCAGTTCGCCAGCTTTTAACCTGTCTATGGTTACCTGCAATTCAGGCTTGTTGAATTTGAGGTTCACATCATTGCCCTGGAAAACAGGACTTTTCACAACCTCATCCATGAACAAGGGAACCTTCTCTTTGAGTTTATCAAAATTGAGGTTCTGCAAAACAAACTGCACGGGCAATTGCCCTCTGCTGGCTTGCCCAACTGAAATGGTCTGTTCCTGTAAAACCAGTACCCTCACATCAGTGTAGTCCTTGAACATCTTGTTCAGCCCCTGAGCAATTTCATTCTGGCTGCGTTTCCTTTCACTGGCATCCACAAGACCCATGCTGATGGAAGCAGCATTGGCTCCGCCAGAACCAGAGAAATTGGGTGCAAAAGACAAGACCACATAGCGCTCTGGGACAGAATCCATGATCTTTTCAGTGATGTCATATACTGCCCGGTCCATGTAGTCAAAGTCTGTTCCTTCTGGAGCAAGAATGCTGGTTCTCAGCCTGTTCCTGTCTTCCATGGGTGCAAGCTCGGAGGGTAGTTTTGCTCCAACAAAATAAATGGCGCCAACACAGGCAAGAACGATGATGAAGGCAATCCATCTTTTGCGCATGAATGCAGCCAGCCATCGTTGGTATCCTGATTCCATACCCTTGAAGAAAGGCTCTGATTTGGTATAGAACCAAGAATGCTTGTGTACATTTTTCTTGGTCAGGTAGATGTTCAAAACAGGTGTCAGTGAAAGGGATACAAAGGCTGAAATCAATACAGCACCGGCAACAACAATACCAAACTCTCTGAAGAGCCTGCCCACAAAACCTTGCAGGAAGATGATGGGAAGAAATACAATGGCCAGCGTAATGGATGTTGAAATAACTGCAAAATAAATCTCTTTCGATCCCTCTTTTGCTGCCTTCCACTTGTCCATTCCCTGTTCTATCTTCTTGTAGATGTTTTCCGTCACCACAATTCCATCATCCACCACCAATCCGGTGGCAAGCACCAAAGACAGCAGTGTCAATACGTTGATGGAAAATCCAGAAACATACATGATGAAGAACGCACCAACAAGGGCGACAGGAATATCAATCAATGGACGGAAGGCAATGGACCATTCCCTGAAGAACAAGTAGATGATGATAACCACCAGCAAAATGGCAATAATCAGGGTTTCTTTTACCTCGGTGATGGCTTTTCTGACAAACTGCGTTTTGTCGTAACCCACTTCAAGAATGATGTCTGGTGGCAAGTCTTTCTTGATGACTTCGATCCTTTTGTACAATTCATCGGCAATGGCCACCTGGTTGGATCCTGGCTGTGCCACCACACCAAGGTTTACAGACCGGATATTGTTTTTCCTCGTGGCAGATTCCTCATTTTCTGGTCCGATAATGGCATATCCGATATCTTTCAAACGGATGCTCTTTCCTTCAGTCTGCCGGATGATCAGGTCATTGAAATCTTCTTCTGATGTAAGTTTTCCATAGGCCTTTACGGTCATTTCGGTGGTATTACCACGAACCTTTCCACCAGGCAATTCTATGTTTTCACGATCAAGGGCAGATTTTACATCCTGGATGGTAAGTTTGTATGCTGAGAGCTTGACGGGGTCAAACCAGATCCTCATGGCAGGGCGCTGTCCAAACACACTTACACCACTTACACCCGGAATGGTCTGTAACCTTTCCTGTACTATATTTTCTGCCAGGTCAGACAATTCAAGCAGAGTCCTTTTGTTGCTCTGCATTTGCATGAACACAATTGGATCTGAATCAGAATCTTGTTTGGCAACCGTAGGTGGCGCATCAATATCTTGCGGAAGTCTTCCTGCGACCTGGGAAACCTTCTCCCTTACATCATTGGCGGCCCTCTCAAGGTCAACACCCAATTCAAATTCTACTGTGATGCTGCTGCTTCCCTGAGAACTTGAAGAAGTGATATTTTTGACCCCTTCAACACCATTTACCGCTTTTTCAATGGGTTCAGTTACCTGTTGTTCGATGATTTCTGCATTGGCTCCGACATAGCTGGTCCTTACATTGACCACAGGAGGATCAATGGCGGGGTATTCCCTGACACCCAAAAAACTATAGCCAATTGCACCAAAAATGATGATAACAATGCTGCATACAACTGCAAAAACCGGTCTTTTTATGCTTAATTCAGAAAGATTCATTGGGCCAGTATTGGGTTGTTACTAATTTACTTTGCTGAGTTTCACCTTAGAATCCTTTCTGATGAACAGAAGGCCTGTAGTGATGACAGTATCGCCTACCTGGATCCCGCTGGTTATTTGGACGTTGTCAGCATTTCTCAATCCAGTGGTTACGCTCACAAATTCAGGTGTTCCATTGTGGTAAACAAGCAGTTGTTTAGTACGGGCACTTGGAACGATACACTGTGATGGCACCATAACGGCAGCATTGTTTGAACCGAGGGTCAGTTCAACTTTTGCAAAGGAGCCTGGCACCAGGCTGTTGTTTCCATCGTTGATGGTTGCCAGTATTTTAAGGTTCCTGGTTTCAGCTTCAATTACAGTTTCAGAAGCCAGTATGGTAGCCTTGTATTCACCCTCTTTTCCTTCAATACCGAAGACAACCGACATGCCGGGTCTAATATCATTGCTGTATTTTTCAGGAATGCTGAAGCTGATTTTCTTCATGTTGACCTGGCTGAGTGTCGTAACAATATTACCAGGTGTGATGTAGGCGCCAAGGCTGATGTTCCTGAGTCCCATCCTTCCTGCATAGGGAGCCCTTATTTCTGTTTTTCCAATGTTAACCATGGTCAGCTCTATATCTGCCTTGATGTTATTGACCTGCAAAAGGCTGAGATCATAATCCTGCTGACTGATACCACTTATTTTCAGGAGTTCCCTTTGGCGTTCTTCTGTTTTCTCTGCGATTTGCAGCTGCACCTTTAATTTTTTGAGTTGTGCCTGAAGGTCTCCGTCAAAAAGTTTGACCAGCAACAGATCCTTGGCAACGGTTGATCCCTCCTTGAAATTGAGCTGGATGACCCTTCCTGAAATCTCAGGACGGATCTCGGTAAGTTCATAAGGAAGTATATTTCCAGCGACTTCAATAGAAGATGAAACGGTTGTGGGCTTGATGACAATAGCCTCAACAGAAAGCGGACCAGATTTGGATGCATCCTGTGGTTTTTTGACATCTTTTTTCTCTTCACAGGCCAATAATGCCAACAGGATGGAAAGGACTAGACTTAACTTTTTCATATTGACGAAAATAAGTTGAATTTCTGTTGAAAGATATTGAATTTGATGATTTTATGTTCAAATTCCTTCTACCCAATTTTTGCACCATTTTCTACTTTCATGCCTGCCTCCAGGAGTACCACCTGGTTGTTGTTATCGTAGACCCCCAATACCAGGCATTCACTAAAAAAATTGGCAATTTGTTTGGGTGGAAAATTGACCACGGCCATCACTTGTCTTCCCAACAAAGACTCAGTGGTATAATGATGGGTAATTTGGGCAGATGAGCGCTTTATACCCATTATACCAAAATCAATCTCCAATTGAAAAGCTGGTTTTAAAGCTTTTTCAAAAGGCTTGACGGATAGGATGGTTCCACAACGGATGTCAATTTTTTCAAAATCATTCCAGGAGATGGTCATGCAATAGTTTTGCATAAAATTAACCAAATCAAAATTGACGCTGCAGGATCAGCAAAAAACAAATCAATCATTCAAGGTTGAAATAATCTGGAGCAATGATTTGTGCCTGTCTGCTTCCCCTTTCAATTGCTCGGCTTTGGCAATTTCCTTGATCCACCGTTGCACAAAATTTTTGGAGTTGGATGGTGAATAAGTTACTGGTGGATGGGCGAGGTTCATTTTTTTTACATAATTCTCTACATCGCGGTGGGTATAGACCTGTCCATTCAAAGGATCAATGTAAAAGAGGATATCGCTGCCTTCCACACTGATGATTGAACTCCCTTCTTCGACATAACAAAGGAGGTTTTGTTTAGGGATATCAGCCGGTAACAAAGTAACGCCCAGCATTTCTGCCATGATGAGGTATAAAGAAGCCAGGGGGAATGTATTCGAAACCTTATTGGTAAGTAAATGGGACGTGTCAAAACAAGAAATCGCTGCATGATCCAGATCAAGACCTTTGAAGTTGTAATGACCAAAGATGATTTTATTGAGGATGTTGATTTCTTCCAGCGGCGTCAGATAATCATTCAATTCAAGCCAAATGGTTTTTCTGATTTTTTCAACTTCGAAAAACATGCGATCCCTGTCATATTCGGGATGAATATAGGCCGCAATAAACAAGGAGGCTTCAAGTACAGATTGATCCTCAGCGTCAAGCCAATTCGATACGGCATTTTCAAGGCAGGAAATCGATATCCGAGAAATGATGGAATTGATTTTGGCCACCTGAACTGGATCATCTGTCAGCTCTTGAAATTCATTCAACACAGGAATGACATCCTGTCCAAATCCGATGAACCGATTGGTAATGGTTTGGTACACTTCATCATCTGGATCTTCAATAAGATTCAGCAATGCATTGATTTCTCCTGTTGTGCTGGTCATCAACGGATCCTTTTCAGTTATTTTTTGGGAGCCCTTCTTTTACCACGGGTAGGGTTGGCAATGGCATGTTCAATCATTGCCTGTACCTCTTCGATACTGAGATCCTGAACATTCTCTTGTTTTTCCTTAGGAATAGGGAAGTTCTTCAAACCCTTCTTGATATATGGTCCATAAGGCCCTTTCAACAGTTGTATTTTTTCCTTTTCAAAAATTTTGATGGTTCTCTCATCCTTGGCTTTACGCTTTTCAGATATCAGAGGGATCGCAACATCAAGGGTAATCTCGTAAGGATCATATTCCTTTGAGAGTGAGTAAAACTTCTTGTCATGCGCAAGGTAAGGACCAAATCTTCCAATATTTACCTGAATGGGCTCATTCTCAAATTCCCCAAGAACCCTGGGGAGTTTGAACAACTCCATGGCCTGTTCCAGGTTGATGGTTTCAATGCTTTGATCAGCTTTCAGCTTGGCAAAACGCGGTTTTTCCTCTTCGGTGGTTTCACCAATTTGCACCATAGGACCATAACGTCCCATGCGGGCAATAACACGCTTTCCTGTTGCTTCCTCATGGCCCAGCTCTCTTTCACCGCTGATGCGTTCTGCTGTTTCCATGGTATTGTCTACATCCTTTTTGAAAGGAGCGTAGAAATCCTTGAGCATTTTTCCCCAATCCTCATTGCCATCTGCAATGCTGTCAAATTCATTCTCAATTTTGGCGGTAAAGCCATAATCAAGCACCTGATCGAAATACTGGATCAAAAAATCAGTTACCACAGACCCAAGATCTGTTGGGAACAATTTGGATTTTTCAGCTCCGGTATTTTCTTGTTCTATGGCTTTTGAGATGGTATTGTTGCTAAGCTTTAATACACGATAATCCCTTTTCACCCCTTCTTTGTCTCTCTTCTCAACATAACCTCTTTTAAGGATGGTTGATATGGTTGGGGCGTAGGTTGATGGACGGCCAATGCCAAGTTCTTCCATTTTCTTCACCAAAGAAGCTTCCGTATACCTTGGCTGTGCTCTTGTGAATCGTTCAGTGGCCAGCATTTCATTCAATTCAAGCTGTTGACCTTTGGCAAGGGGAGGAAGCATGCCTTCCGTGGATGGATCTTCATTTTCATCTTCATCATCCTTGCTTTCATTGTACACCTTGAGAAAGCCTTCAAATTTCATCACTTCACCTTCTGCCTTGAGCAGTTCCTGTTGGGTAGAAATGGTAATTTCAGCAATGGTTTTTTCGAGTTCGGCATCTGCCATTTGTGAGGCCATGGTTCTTTTCCAGATCAACTCATACAAACGTTGACCATCAGCGATATCAACCGTAGGCTTGTCCATATAGGTTGGCCTGATGGCTTCATGCGCTTCCTGGGCAGATTCGTTTTTATTTTTGAATTTCCTTACCTGAAGGTATTCTTTGCCATAACTGTCTGTGATTTGCCTGGAAATATCACCCATGGCGGTTTCACTCAATGAAACACTGTCAGTTCTCATGTAGGTGATATGACCGGCTTCATAGAGTTTCTGTGCAATCAGCATGGTCTTGCTCACACCATATCCCAATTTCCTGCTTGCTTCCTGCTGAAGGGTAGAAGTGGTAAATGGTGCAGCGGGTGATTTTTTGGCTGGTTTCTTTTGTACATCTTTTACGGTGTATCCTGCACCAATGCAACCCTGAAGAAACTGCTCAGCATCCTGCTGTGTATTTTTTTTGGCACCCTCAGCTTTGAAGATGACCTGTTTCCCGTTGATGTCTTTTGCCTTGAAGAAGCCTTCTACCTTGAAGCTGCCAGTGGCCGTGAATCCATTGATGGCCCTTTCGCGTTCAACAATCAAACGAACCGCAACACTTTGAACGCGTCCCGCACTGAGGTTGCCCCTCATGCTCATCTTGCGCCAAAGGATGGGTGAAATTTCAAATCCTACAATCCTGTCCAGAATACGCCTTGCCTGTTGTGCATTCACAAGGTTCATGTTGACGGTTCTGGGTTTTTCAACCGCGGCTCGGATAGCAGGTTTGGTGATTTCGTGGAAAACAATGCGTTTGGTGGTGGCAGGATCCAGCCCCAAAACCTCACAAAGATGCCAGCTGATGGCTTCACCCTCACGGTCCTCATCCGTTGCGAGCCAAACTTCACCAGATTTTTTGGCAATTTGTTTAAGTTCCTTGACTACTTTTTCCTTTTCCTCAGGAACAATATACCGGGGTTTGAAACCTTTTCTGATATCAATACCCATTTCACTCTTCTCAAGGTCGCGGATATGACCAAAACAGCTTTTCACTTCAAAGTCACTACCAAGAATCTTTTCTATGGTTTTTGCTTTGGCCGGAGACTCAACTATAAGTAGGTTTTTTGCCATTTTTTCTTTCTCTTCTGATATGTTATCTCACCAATTGTTGACTCGATTGAATGGGTTTTTAATCCATGAACCGATGTCCATCACGATGCAATAATAAGATAAAGCGAATGAATTCTAACAAATCTGTTTTTAAATGAAATCAATTATTCTTTTAATAACAGCCGTGTCTTTGTAAATTTTTCTGTGTCCAAGCCCCTCAGTTATCATGAATTCAATATTGGCCGGAGAAAGCTCCAGCAAGGGTTTTAGATCCGAAAGGGGGGTTATGTCATCATCCTTATCATGGATCCAGAGTATCGGGTTGGTGAGCTTGGGGGCGATTCTGTTGATGGAATAGTGGGATATGTCATTTCCTGATTTTTTCTTGATGAATGCATAAATCGATTCCCTTATTTTAGCATTCAAACCAAAAAAACGACTGAAAAGGTCTATCGCAGATTGGGTTTCCGTGGCAGGCGCGATCAAAACCATTTTGGCAGCAGG
>JBJOOI010000040.1:0-9066 GCA_046051375.1 Bacteroidota bacterium
ATTTTTGGGCAATGCTATCTGGAGCAGGTATACCTATAATATCAAGTGAGGCTCTTCTCACAAGAGATTGTTTATCAGCAATATCTGAACGGGACAATCCATGATCACTCAGTTTTTCATCGATAAAATGATCAATATCACTCTTTTCCTCCTTATTAAAAAATGAGAAAAAACTACCGTCTGGAATCTTCTGTGCCTGCACAGGTTTATAAGCCCAATGCGTTTCAAATTTAGCCCCTTCATCAATCCAACGGGTAAGCAATTCAATTTCCTCTTTAGAAAGTGGCTCTTCTTTGTAGGGCATTCTTTCTTCAGGATCCTTGTGATATAATCGCTTGATCATGTCACTGTTCTTTGCATCACCTGGGATGATGGCAGGTTTCCCAGAAGCGGTGGGAGAGAGCGCCTCTTCCCTAAAAAGCAGACTGAAACCGCCTTTTTTCTTCACTCCACCATGGCAGGAGATGCATTTTTGGTTGATGATGGGTTTGATTTCTGCGTTATAGTCTACCGGATCATCCGTCAGGAAAATAAAATAACCTGCCAATCCAAGAATGAGGCCCAGTGTGATCAGGAAAAGTGGTGATTTTAATGTTGAAGGCATATCAATGCGTTGATTGAAAATATGTAATTAGATTATTCTTGAGTTGTTTTACTTCAAAACCGGCCAAAGAGACCTGTACAAGGTTTTCTTTCATGCTGGTGTTGAAGTAGTTCATTTGGCTTTCAAGGGATTTCCTGGCAGAACTATGAAAGCAAATCGCCCCAGTTTCTTCCGCGAGTTGCATGATATTCTCTGACCTCACTCCAGATCCTGGCATAATCTTGATTCTTCCATCTGCCTGAGAAACAAGTGTTTTCAGCATCGGAATTCCTTCTATTGCTGTTGGCGTTAATCCACTCGAAAGTATTCTTTTACAGCCAATTGCAATGATTTGCTCAAGTGATCTAATAGCATCATTTACCCTGTCAAAAGCACGATGGAAAGTTACGTCCATACCATTGGCCAATTCAACGAGTTCCTGGCATCTCTCAATATCTACACTTCCATCATCATTTAATATACCAATCACAACTCCTTCACATCCAATATCTTGTGCCGCCTTTATATCATCCTTCATGGCTTCAAATTCAGCGGAGGAATACAAAAAGTCACCACCACGAGGGCGAATGATTGGGAATACCTGAATCTGGGTTGATTTCCTGGCTGCTTTCATCATGCCATAAGATGGGGTAGTGCCGCCTTCATGAGGATTTGCACAAAGTTCTATCCTGTCGGCGCCATTATCAGCAGCCAATTGGCAGGATTGGATATCAAAGGCGATGACTTCTAGTTCAAATTTCATCTCAGTTAAAATAGCTTTCACCAGGAATAACAATCTCTTCGTTGGCAGATTTTACTGCATAAGAGAAACCTTTTTGAAGGGCATAAGCACCATAATTGCCTTCTTTGTCAATGGCAAGAAAACCAATCTGTATTTTTTTTGCCTTTTCAGGATCTCTCTTGGCAATTCTTTCAACGACTTTCTTACAAGCCTCCCTTGGAGAATTTCCCTGACGCATGTATTCTACAACCAAATGAGAACCAACACATCTGATGACTTCTTCTCCAACTCCTGTGGATGTTGCTGCTCCGATTTCTCCGTCCACAAAAAGCCCTGCACCAATCACTGGAGAATCTCCAACTCGGCCATGCATCTTAAAAGCCATGCCACTGGTGGTGCATCCGCCACTCAGGTTACCATGTGCATCAAGGGCCAGCATACCAATGGTATCATGGTTGTCGATGCTTCCAGGGAACATTCCGGTATCGGGTTGTTGGTATTGTTTGTTTTCAATGTTCATCACCGGCTCATAGTTTGCCTTTTTTAGCCAGTTTTTCCAAGCTTCTTCGCTGTCTGGCGTGAGCAGGTTCTCTTTTTTAAATCCATTGGCTAGGGCAAATTGAAGTGCCCCGTCGCCAACCAGGATCACATGTGGCGTCTTTTCCATGACCATTCGTGCTACAGAAATTGGATGTTTGATGTATTCAAGACACATCACAGATCCGCAATTGCCTTTTTCATCCATGATACAGGCATCCAAAGTAACACGGCCATCACGGTCTGGATATCCACCGTAACCTACGGTTTTGTTGCTTTCATCTGCTTCTGTAACGCGGGCGCCTTGTTCAATAGCATCCAATGCGCGTCCATTGGCCGCCAATATTTTCCAACCTTCAGCATTGGCAGCACGGCCAAAATCCCAGGTGGAAATGATGATTGGTTTTGCAGGTTTGGTTGTTTGATTTTGTCCCGGGTTTACTGATGTTATCACTGGTAAGGTCAGCAATGAATTTTTCAGAAAATCTCTACGAATCATTCTTTATTTTTATCCCTCAATTTACTCCAAAGTTTATATACTTTGGATGATTGTTTACTTTAAATATCAACATGTAAAACTTCAAATTAGTTTATTAAAATTACTTATAATTTATATTATGTTAAATAGCAATTGGTTCAAAATCAATATAATAAGATTAAACTGTCGATATGCATTATCTCCATACCTTCTGTTATGCTATATGCTAACTGTTGGCATCTTAACATCTTCTCTTGTAAATGGTCAAACCAATTGGAAAGATGTATCCAATCAATTTGGAAAACTTCCAGCAAGCATAAAAGTTTTGAAGTCAGATGAATCATTGGACGGTTCACCATCCATCATGTATATCGCAACCATCAAGGCCAAAGATCATGCAAACCAATTTTTTGTAGATACTTCCTCCCGCAGACGCCTGACACCCAGTCAATATTTTTCACGCAATGAAAATCCTTTTGTTGTGGTGAATTGTTCATTTTTTGAATTTGTGCAAAACAGGAATGTTAACCTTATTGTCCAGAACAGCAAAATCGTTGGTTTTGACACGCCCGCAGTTTCCAGAAAAGGCAAAGACACCATGACCTATGTTCATACGCTGGGAAGTGCTTTTGGAATCTTTAAAAATGGCAAGATGGACATTGCTTTCAATTACAATGACTCAGGGATGACTGTTCCTTATGTATTGCAGTCGGCTTATTCCCCGATGATTGATTCTTTCCGAAAATTGAATTTCAATCATCCGAGTTTATCGGGGTTGAAGCCATGGAAAGTGAAACATGCATTTGGTGGTGGCCCCGTGTTGGTACAAGAGGGTCAGGAAAAAATATCGAACAATGAAGAAAAGAAGTTTGCCGGAAAAGCCATTGCAGACAAACATCCCAGGACGGCAATCGGCTACACCAAAGACGGAACTATGATCATTTTGGCCATTCAGGGAAGAATGAAGGGTTTGGCTGAGGGTGCTACCCTGCCACAGATGGCAAAAATCATGGTGGATCTGGGCTGTGTTGAAGCCATGAATTTGGATGGCGGCGGCAGTTCCTGCATGCTCATCAATGGTAAGGAAACCATCAAGCCCTCAGATCCTACCGGACAAAGACCTGTACCAGCAGTATTGGTTATCAAATAATTGAGCAATTGATCGTACTCCTATTGGGGTCTGTTATTTGAAACTGCCCTGGTGGGCGATGATAAAATCAACCAAGGTTTCCAGGCTGACTTCAGCCCTTTCGCATGCATCGCGTATATCTTCCCTGCTCACATTGGCTGCAAAAGTCTTTTCCTTGATGCGTTTCATGGCTCCCTTCCGTTCCATTCCTTCATAGCTATTTGGGCGCATCAAAGAATAGGCATGCATCAAACCAGATAGTTCATCAAAGGCATAGAGCATTTTGTCCATTCGGGTAACAGGTTCAACGCCAAAATGAACATGCCCATGTGAAGCAATGGCCCTGATGATTTCGGGGTCAATATTAAGGGCTTCCAGGTGTTCAATGATTTTTTTACAATGCTGGTCTGGCCATTGATCCCAATCTGCATCATGCAACAAGCCTGCCATTTTCCATCTCCAAGCATCATTATCATTAAGATTTTCAACTGTTTTAGCCCATGCTCCCATCAATCCCCCTACCTGCACCATGTGCAGTTTCAAGCGATCATTCAAAACCCACTGATCAAGCAAAGCTGTAACTTGTTCTTCGGTAAGCACATTGCCTGCGTTTTTAATGTCTCCGAATGTTTGTCGTCCTAAGTGAAGTGACATAAAATCAAATTTAAAAAAAGAGAGAAGTTGTTGTCTTCTCTCTTTTAATTTATTTCTTGAACTTATTGATGCGTTTTGTCGGCATCGTCGTATTTCTTTTGGTAGAATTCAGCCTTTGCTTTGTCCTTTTTCTTGTCGTAGCAATAGTTCAACAATGAACAAGCAGATTTGAAATTGGAGCGCTCTCCTACTTTTAGCTTACCCTGTGGATCATAATGACCAAAAACTTTTTCCAATTGAGGAATGGTTTTATCAACCATTTCATTGATCAATGCGGCATATTCTGCTTTCTTTTTAACTGCATCAGGAGTCGTTCCTTTTACTTTGTAAGAATCTTCCTCAATGAAAAGCATTTGGTTGTAAAAATGCTTACCCAAAGACAACATGGTTTCGTAAGAGTCTGCTTTCAAAGCCAAGGCCTTATTGTACAAACCTTCAATCTTACTGCATCTCTGTGTATAATCTGCTGGTCTTTTTGAAGCTTCTGAAACGTGGGTTTCACCAAACAATTCACTTGCATAATCAAAAGTGAGGTCAAAAGACTCCGGGTTGATGGCCAATAATTGTTCAAACTTCTTCAAAAGAAAAGCCATGTCATTTTTGTCTCTGGCATTGTCTATCGCTAACAAAGGTAGGTAATCATCCTTGGGGAAGATTTTCAATCCGGCATCGATATATTTATTCATGTTGGCATCATCTTTCTTGTCAAAATAGTATTTGGCAAGATAGCGGTATGGTGTAGCCATGTCTGAGTTACCGCCAACATTTGCATCTGCCAGTTTGGCAAAATAAGAAATAGCTTGTTCTTCTTTTTTGGCATTGAGAGCAGACAATCCCATGTAATAGGTAAGCGTTGTATCCAGCTTATAGAGACCCCATCCTTGGGCAAATATATACTCTCCAATTACTCCTGTATTTTTGAAAGTGCCCAATGCCTCTTCAAATTTTGAAGCATTGTAGTATGCTGCACCCTCTTCAAATCCGCTCGAGTATAGATCGAAAACTGGCTTATAATTGTCAACAGTCAGGTAAAGGGTTGACTGGTTCTTATCAATCTCCAATGATTTCTTGAATGCATCCAATGCAAGCATTCTTGCCTCAGGCATGGCTGCACGTTCAGTTGGATTCATTGAAATGGCACTGAGTACTTTTCCTTTGAGGTAATAGAGTTCTGGATTCTTTTGGTACTTAGGGTTGTTCAAGAAGGTTTCAATGGCTGTTTTTGCCTCTGAAAACTTATTGGCAGTTATGGATTCCTTGATCTTGTTGAGATTTTGGCCGCTTACAGTCATCAAACCGGTTGCTGCCAAAAGGGTAAAAATGATCCTTTTCATTGTTTGGTATTTAATGATTTAATTATCGTTGTTTGCTTCAGGTTCCTGAGGTGTTTCAGGAGTTTCAGTAGTTGGTTTTTCTGTCGAATTGGAATCTGTTGGTTGGATATTTTCATCAGTTTCCACTTCAACTTGCTCAACTACAACATCAAGATTGGTGATGGCAGCTATTTCATCTTCATCATCCAACCTGATCAATTTAACTCCCTGTGTAGCCCTTCCCTGTTCACTGATCTGGGCGATACTGGTTCTGATGGTAATACCCGATACACAGGTAATCATGAGATCCTCCTTCTCCGTCACATCCAAAATACCCACTAATTTACCTGTTTTTTCTGTAACGCTGATGGTTTTAACACCTTTACCACCACGGTTGGTGACCCGGTATTCATCCACGGCTGTTCTTTTTCCATATCCTTTTTCAGAAACAACCAATACTGTACGGGTTTTGTCTTCAACATTCACACAAATCATGCCCACTACTTCATCGGTAGCATCATCCACTTCAATTCCACTTACACCAATGGCTCCCCTGCCGGTTGACCTGACTTTTTCCTCTGGGAACCTGATGGCCCTACCCGATTTTACCGCCAACATGATCTCTGAATTACCATCAGTCATTTTTGCATTCAAGAGTTGATCGCCTTCAACAATTGTAATGGCGTTTACACCATTTGCCCTTGGACGACTGAAATCAGCTAAATCAGTTTTCTTGATGATACCTTGTTTGGTACACAATACAATGTAATGACTGTTAACAAACTCCTCATCCTGCAAGTTCTTGACATCGATGATGGCACGAATCTTATCATCTTGAGGGAGCTGCATCAGGTTTTGAATGGCTCTTCCTTTTCCTTGTTTTTCACCATCTGGGATTTCATATACCTTGAGCCAATAACACCTGCCCTTTTCAGTGAAGAAAAGCAAGGTATGGTGTGTTGATGCTACAAAAAGGTGTTCGATATAATCCTCCTGTCTGGTTTTACCGCCAATGGATCCGCGGCCTCCACGCTTTTGGGCTCGGTATTCATCGGCAGGTGTTCTTTTGATATAACCCAAATGAGAAACAGTGATGACAACATCTTCTTCTTTGATCAGGTCTTCTATTCTTACTTCATTGTCCAGATAAGTGATTTCTGTTCTTCTTGCATCACCAAACTTATCCTTTACTTCAATCAGTTCAGTCTTGATCAGATCGTAACGTTTCAATTCATCAGAGAGCAAATCTTTAAGATAAGTGATCAATTTCATGATCTCCTCATACTCTTCTTTGATCTTGTTGATCTCCATGCCAGTAAGGCGCTGTAACCTGAGTTCAAGCACTGCTTTGGCCTGGATTTCAGACATCTCGAAATTGGCAATCAATCCTTCTTTGGCTTGTTCTGGATTTACAGCGTTGCGGATCAACCTGATTACTTCGTCCAGATGATCTAATGCGATGAGATAACCTTGAAGGATATGGGCTTTTTTCTCCGCTTCTTTGAGTTGGTATTTTGCTCTCCTCACTACTACCTCATGCCTGAATTCGATGAAAGAAGAAATCAGGTCTTTGAGGTTGAGGATGCGTGGCCTTCCTTTGACAATGGCCACATTGTTGATGCCATAAGATGTCTGAAGATCAGTGAACTTGTACAATTGATTGACAATAACATTGGCAACAGCATCTTTTCTTACATCAATGACTATACGGGTTCCTTCATTTTCATTGGATTCATTGTTGACATGTGTGATCCCATCAATGACCTTCTCTACAACCAATTGCCCAATTCTTGCAGTCAGCACATCCCGGCTTACCTGATAAGGTACCTGGTTGATGATGATCTGTTCACGGCCATTGGCCTTGGTATCAATAGTCACTTTACCCCTCAGTACAACCCTTCCCCTACCCGTATGCATGGCGGCTTTGACACCTTCCATACCGAAAATGATGCCTCCTCCAGGAAAATCAGGAGCTTTGACATGCTGAACCAGCTCGTCAATGGTGATGTCTCGGTTGTCAATATATGCGATACATCCGTCAATCACTTCTGAAAGATTGTGTGGCAACATATTGGTTGCCATACCCACAGCAATACCACTGCTTCCATTGATCAGCAAATGGGGAATTCTGGTTGGCAATACAGTTGGTTCCTCAATTGAGTCATCAAAGTTCAATTGGAAATCAACGGTATCCTTGTCAATATCATCCATCATGAATCCGGCAAGCCTTTGCATTCTGGCTTCCGTATAACGCATTGCGGCAGGACCTTCGCCATCAGGGGAACCAAAATTTCCTTGTTTGTCAATGGTTGGGTAACGGGTATTCCATTCCTGAGCCATCCTTACCAATGCATCGTAAACAGCAGTATCTCCGTGCGGATGGTATTTACCAAGTACCTCACCCACTATTCTCGCGCATTTTCTGGTAGGTTTGTTATAATCCATGCCCAATTCATTCATGGCAAACAGGATCCTTCTGTGCACGGGTTTCAATCCATCTCTTACATCCGGTAAGGCTCTGCCAACAATTACGCTCATGGAGTAATCGATGTAGGCAGATTTCATCTGCTCCTCAATATTGATGGAAATTATTCTATTGTCGTCGTTTGTTTGCTCCGGGAGATTTTGTTCTTCCATGTATGATAAAGTGAGGCTGGGTTAGGTAAATTGATTGTTAACAAATTTACCTTTTTTTAGGCTTAATTCAATCAACAACGAACGGAGATTTATCCACTTTTTTATGGCCAAATGTGGGTTAAATTATACTGTAAATCAAGGAAATACACAAAAAAAAATTGACGGGTGACAGTCTGTTCAGCAGAACAGGGATTTCTGTGAAACTTAAAACATTGAAGTGCTTATTTTTCCTCAGAAATGGCCATGATAATCTCCCATTCCTCTTCCAAAACTGGTTGAACTGAGAGCCTACCAAGTCTGATCAAAGCCATGTTGGAAAGTGAAGGAGTGGCTTTGATTTCTGCCAGTGTTACAGGGTTTTTAAGTTTTTTATGTGGTTTGAAATCTACCACAAGCCAGGCAGTTTCCTCTGTGGTTGGGTCCTGATAGGATTCTTTGACCACTTTGGCAATTCCAACAATTTCCAAACCCTCGTTGCTGTGGTAGAAGAATGCCAGATCTCCTTTTTTCATGCTGCGCAAATTATTTCTTGCCGCATAGTTTCTGACACCATCCCAAAAGGTGGAACCGTCAGCAACAAATTGATCCCATGAGTATTTGAAAGGTTCAGATTTGATCAACCAATATGCCATGAATTGTATTTTAATTAGCTAATAGCCACTGGCAAGAACATCTGCCAAATGAAGGCTTTTGATGGGTAACTCCATCTTGTCCATAACGCCACCAATGTGCATAAGACAGCTGAGATCGGTGGAAATCAGGTAATCAGCGTATGTTTTGACAATATTTTGAACTTTTTGTTCACCCATCGCCACTGAAATGCCTTCAAATTTAACTGCAAAAGTGCCTCCGAAACCGCAACAGGTTTCATTATCCTGCAATTCAATTAATTTTAAACCTTTGACTTTTTCCAACAATTGTCTTGGCTCATTTTTGATTTTGCATTCACGCAAGGCAGCACAGGAATCGTGATAGGTTGCAACACCATCGAAC
>JBJOOI010000041.1:0-8987 GCA_046051375.1 Bacteroidota bacterium
CAGTATTGGCAATTGCAGTTTTGATGTTTTCGAGGTTTGTCCTGTCGGTAAGGTAGGTCACTGTAGTTTTCTTTTGTTTATAATCCACTACAACTTTTGTGATGCCTTCCTCATAAGCGAGGTATTCCTCAATCTTCTTCTTGCACATGTCACATTGTACTGTTGGTGTGTTGATTTTAACAGTAATAGGTTTTTTTTGCTGGGCATTTGAACCAAGGGCTATAAAAAGGACCAATAGAGATAAAACTACTTTTTTCATTGGGATTAATTTTGACTGTAAATTAAGATTATCTGCCCCATTCTGAAGGGTTCTTGCTCCAGTTTAACAATGTATTTTGATCTTCAGGATCGATGGTTCCCTTCTCAATGGCCAATTCAATTAAGGTAGGATAATTGGTCAGGGAAATGGTTGGTACACCTGCATCAGAACAGGCAGTTGCTGCGGCTTCAAAGCCATAGGTGAAGATGGAAACCATGCCAATCACATCAAGACCTGCATTTCTGACAACATCCACCACCTGAAGACTGCTTTTACCAGTTGATATAAGGTCCTCAATGATGATGGTTTTCATTCCTTTTTCATAATACCCTTCAATCTGATTGCCCAATCCATGTTCTTTGGGTTTGGGTCTAACGTAGATATAGGGTAATTTCAATTGATCGGAAGCCATTGCACCCCAGGCAATGCCCGCGGTGGCAACACCTGCAAGCAGTTCTGCCTCTGGGAATTTTTCAAAAATCACATTGCACATTTCACTTTTGATGAAATCCCTTACATAGGGATATCCAAGAAGCTTGCGGTTATCACAGTATATTGGACTTTTCCAGCCTGATGCCCAAGTAAAAGGTTCTTTGGGATTCAGCTTCACTGCATTAACTTGTAGGAGTTTTTCAGCAACCGTTTTTTCGTTTGTCATACGGCAAAATTGGAGCAAGCTCATCAAAAAAGAAAATTAAGTTATGTACATCATTGTTCACGAACCCACAGGACCAGTCATTTTCACACAAGAGCAGGAATGGAACGCCTATTTATCAGAAAAACTGATCATTGAAGCTGCAGGGGGAATGGTTTTCAATCCCAAGGGTGAATTATTGATGATGTTTCGTCGGGGTCAATGGGATATGCCCAAAGGAAAACTGGATGAGGGTGAAACCATTGAAGCCTGTGCCATAAGAGAAGTCGAAGAAGAAACAGGCATTTCCAATCTGAAGCTTTGCGGGAAATTACATACAACTTACCATACCTATCCATTTCAGGGAAAAATAGTACTCAAACCATCACATTGGTTCAAAATGGAATGTACAGGTACAGAAGATTTGGTACCACAAACCGAAGAAGACATCACTGAGCTGCGATGGGTGGACAAGGTTGAAGCAGCTGAGCTGGCAAATGAAGCATTTCCTTCCATCAGGGAAATGATTGAAAAATACTACCTGTAGATGGGTGAAGAAGTAGGGCTAGGGCTTTTGAAGAATCGATTTTGAAACAACCTCTGGCAAAAATAGTGAGGCATCTCCACCATTACGGATGATATCCCTAACGATGGTTGAGGCAATTGACGTGTATTTGGGTTCACAGGTAAGGAAAAAAGTTTCAATGTGAGGATCCAACGTTCTGTTGGCGTCAGCAATGGTCTTCTCATATTCAAAATCACTCACGTAGCGGATTCCCCTGAGAATATACTGGGCATTTACTTCCTTACAAAAATTTACGGTCAAACCCTCATAAACAGCTGCAGAAACCTTGTCCTCATCCTTAAAAATCTCATCGATCCATGATTTTCTTTGATCAGGGCTGTACATAGGAGACTTTCCGGCATTCATACCAACTGCAACAATGATTTTATCAAACAAGGGCAATGCTCTCTTGATCACATCCACATGCCCCAGTGTAATCGGATCGAATGTGCCAGGGAAAAGACAAATTTTTTGCATGGATTTGTTTTAGGATGTTGTTTCTTTTCTTCCTGACAGTAGATACAAGACAGCCATGCGCACGGCTACGCCATTTTCTACCTGATCCAATATGATAGACTGTTTGCTGTCTGCCACATCTGAATCAAGCTCTACTCCCCTGTTGATGGGTCCAGGGTGCATGATGAGCACCTCTTTTTGAAGCGAGTCGAGCAAACTTCTGGTGATTCCGTAAGCTTGATTATATTCCCGAAGTGATGAGAACAATACCTGGTTCTGGCGTTCCAGTTGGATGCGCAAAACATTCGCAACATCACACCATTCAAGGGCCTCTTTCACGTTGTAAGTGACATGTACACCAAATGCATCCCTGATGTGTTTGGGAATCAATGTTGGTGGGCCTGCAAGGGTAATTTCCGCACCCATTTTGGTGAGCAGGTAGATATTGCTCAAGGCCACCCTGGAATGCATGATGTCTCCAATGATGGCAATTTTCTTTCCTTTTAAATCTCCCAATCTTTCTGTAATGGAAAGGGCATCCAACAAAGCCTGGGTAGGATGTTCATTGATGCCATCTCCTGCATTGACAATGGCTGCTGGAATATGCTTCGCTAAAAAATGGGGAGCACCAGTTGCACTGTGTCGCATCACCACCATATCCACTTTCATGGATAAAATATTGTTGACTGTATCCAGCAGGGTTTCACCTTTTGAAACCGAAGAACCACTTGCAGCAAAATTGATGGTATCAGCACTCAATCTTTTTTCAGCCAACTCGAAAGAAATCCTTGTTCTGGTTGAGTTTTCATAAAAAAGGTTGACTATGGTAATGTCTCGGAGAGAGGGAACCTTTTTGATGGGCCTTTGAAGTACTTCCTTGAATTGACGGGCTGTGTCTAAAATAAGTTGGATGTCTCCCGGAAGGAGGTCTCTAATGCCGAGCAAGTGTTTTGAGCTTAGTTGCATTAGGGAGCAAATTTATGGTATACAGTTATATTTTGCTGACAAATTTTTATGCGACATCAGATGCTATCATACAAAATCACCCTTTTTTCATCCCCCCAGATCACTTTCACTTTCTGTGTGACGATAGAGTCAATGGACTTTCCAACATAATCAGGCTGTATAGGAAGTTCTCTGCTGAACTTGCGATCAACCAAAATACAGAGCTCTACTTTCTGTGCTCGCCCATTGTCCAGCAATGCATCCATGGCCGCCCTGATGGTTCGGCCAGTATAAAGTACATCATCAATCAGGATAACCTTTTTCCCTTCAATGGAAAATGGAAGGTCGGTTATGCTGGGAATATGAATTTGGCCCCTGAAATCATCACGGTAAAAAGTAATATCCAGTTTTCCATAAGCAACGCTGACTTCAGGATGAATGGTTTGGATATACTGCGTGATAAAATCACTGATGGCAATACCCCTTGGTTGAATTCCAATGATACAGGTATTTGTAAAAGGATAATGGTTTTCAATCAACTCATGGGCCAACCTTTTTAAGGTCAGTTTGAGTTGATCTTCTTCCATGATGGTATTGGCTCCTTTCATTGTTCAGTTGACTTGATGTAAATGTATGAAATCCAATTTTCTTGATTATTCTGGCTGCATGAAAGGATACCTGTAATCCTTGGGTGGATCAAATGTTTCCTTAACCGTTCTCACACTCAACCACCTGTAGAGATTGATAGAGAAACCAGCCTTGTCATTTGTTCCTGATCCTCTTGCTCCTCCGAAAGGCTGCTGTCCAACAACTGCACCAGTAGGCTTGTCATTGATATAGAAATTTCCAGCTGCATTTCTCAATGTTTTTGTTGCTTCTACAATGGCAGCCCTGTCTTGAGAGATGATTGAACCAGTTAGGGCATATGGTGAGGTCTGGTCTAGTAACTCAAGTGTTTCACTGAATTTGCGTTCAGGATAAACATATATGGTGAGCACTGGTCCAAAAATTTCCTCGCACATGGTCACATATTTCGGATCAGTTGTTTCAATGACAGTAGGCTCAATAAAATAACCGATTGATTTGTCGCAGTTACCACCGGCAATCACTTTTACTTTGGAAGATCGCTTTGCTTTGTCGATATAGGACTTGATCTTGTTGAAAGACTTGTCATCTATGACTGCAGTGATGAAATTGCTGAAGTCTTCAACAGATCCCATTTTAAAACTTTTGATACCGGCAATCAGCCTTTTCCTGACTGCAGATGCCAAGTTGGAAGGGATATATGCCCTTGAAGCAGCAGAACATTTCTGTCCCTGGAATTCAAATGCACCCCTGAGTAAAGCTGTTGCCACAACGTCAGGATCTGCTGAAGGATGAACCATAACAAAATCCTTACCACCGGTCTCCCCTACAATCCTTGGGTAAGAACGGTATCTTGAAATATTTTCACCAATAGTCTTCCACATCTGGTTGAAAACACCTGTTGAGCCGGTAAAATGAACACCTGCAAATTCAGGATGACTGAAACAAACGCTACCCAAGGTAGGTCCATCAACATAAATAAGGTTGATGACACCATCTGGCAATCCAGCCTCTTTCATGATGCGCATGAACATTTGTGCAGAGTATACCTGTGTGTTGGCACATTTCCAAACAACGGTATTGCCACAAAGTGCTGCAGAAGCAGGCAGATTTCCACCAATAGCTGTGAAATTAAAAGGACTGATGGCCAGCACAAAGCCTTCTAAAGGACGGTATTCAAGCCTGTTGTGAATGCCCGGTGCACTCACTGGTTGTTGTTGGTATATTTCTCCCAGGAAATGAACATTGAACCGCAGGAAATCTATGAGTTCACATGCGCTGTCAATTTCTGCCTGAAACACATTTTTGCTTTGGCCCAACATGGTTGTTGCATTCATGTAAGGCCTGTAACGGGTTGCGATAAGGTCTGCCGCTTTCAAAAAGATAGCAGCCCTGCTTTCCCAGGGCATGGCTTCCCAGTCATTTTTTGCAGCCAAGGCAGCATCAATGGCCATTTTAACATGTTTGGCCTCACCTGCATGAAAATATCCCAATACGTGTTTGCGTTCATGGGGAGGACGCATGGCCACTTTGTTATTGGTCCTGATTTCCCGGGAACCAATGTACATGGGCACATCAATACTGGTGGATTTCAGCTCATGGATGACCTCTTTAAGCCTGTTGCGTTCTGTTGAACCTGGAACGTATGTTAAGATGGGCTCATTGGCAGGAATTGGCAAACTATAATGACCGTTGTTCATTTATGGTGATTTTAAGTTGAAACATTTTCTTTTTCCATCATGAGATAGGCCTTGATAAAACCATCAAGATCTCCGTCCATCACGGGTTGGATATTCCCCACCTCGTGGTCAGTCCTGTGATCCTTGATCATTTTATAAGGATGGAAAACATAGCTGCGGATCTGACTACCCCACTCAATTTTTTTCTTGGAAGCGTTGTTGGCATTTTTGAGTTCTTCACGCCTTCTCATTTCCTCTTCATACAATTTACTCTTGAGCATCTTGAGGGCTTTCTCCCTGTTCTCTCCCTGGGTCCTCGCCTGTTGACATTCAACAATAATACCACTGGGAGTATGCTTAAGCCTTACTGCCGTTTCTACCTTGTTTACATTCTGTCCACCCTTTCCACCTGAGCGGTAAAATTCCCATACCAAATCAGCAGGATTGACTTCAATCTCAATAGAGTCATCCACCAATGGATACACATAAACGGAAGCAAAAGAGGTATGCCTTCGGGCATTGCTATCAAAAGGAGAAATCCTTACCAGCCTGTGAACACCGTTTTCTGCTTTCAGAAATCCGTAGGCAAAAGGTCCTTCAAACTGCAAAACAGCCGATTTAATTCCAGCACCATCACCATCCTGCCAATCCAGTTCAGTAACAGTCCAGCCTTGTTTTTCTCCATACATCCTATACATCCGAACAAGCATCTCAGCCCAATCCTGGCTTTCCGTTCCACCAGCACCACTGTTGACCTGTAGCACCGCAGGAAGTTCATCCTCGGGTTGGTTGAGGGTACTTTTGAATTCAGCTTCATCCAAGGCGGCAATCGCCTTATCGTTGGCCAGCTTTACTTCTTCTTCTGTACACTCGCCTTCTTTCCAGAATTCAAACAATACTACAAGATCCTCAACAGCAGCATCCGTTGAAGTATAAAGATTGAGCCAGTATTCGTTGAGCTTAATGGTTTTGAGGATTTCAGTAGCACGCTTGTTATCATCCCAGAACCCGGGAGATTGTGACTTTAACTTGTCCTCATTTATTTTATATCGTCGATTTTCGACGTCAAAGAAACCTCCTCAAGACGGATAGGCGGTCTCTCATACTCTTTATTTGTTCAATGGTCATACAGTGCGAAATTAAGTCAATTCATTGAATGCCAATTCAAAATAATATTTTTTAGAACCATCAGGGATAAATTTTGTTGAAGGCATATGATTCAGGCATATAATTTTTTATACTCATGGCAACTTTTTCCTGAGAAGGGAATTTATGAAAAAGGCGAAAGGCCAAAATCCGGCATCTATAAGTTGAGTGCTTCAGGCGAGCGAAATAACCTCAGCGTAGAAATGAATTGGGTTACCTTGGAGAACCAGGCCTTTTCATCCGATTATGTACTGGAAGCCGATGGAGATTTTCACCCCATGGCAGACCAGGCAATAGCGGAAAAAGCCAAAGTACAGTTCATTGATAGCATCAGTTTTGAGATCTTGTTGTTGATCTCGGAAGAAAAGACGCTCAGGATTTTTCATGAAATCCAACCCAACGGTTATCTGAAAGTTACTGAGCAAAGCACAAACGAAGAGGGAAACGCCTATCAGAACATCTCCTATTACCACAAGCAAATGAGTGTGCTCCCCTATTCAACTTCTGTTTCCGGCGCTGTGATCAGGCCAACAGAAGAAGGGATGATCAGGCACAAATCCTTAACGGCAATGGAGGAACAAACCAATATGCAACTGACCCAGATCAGACAGCAAATTGAATTATTGGCCCTTCAAGCCCAGGAAATACAAAGAAGAAAAGAATTATCGGTGTTAATCTACAGTGCAAAGCTGAATTTCACTCCTGTCATTGGACAACAGTATTATCTATACGAGAAAAAAGATGGCAGCCATTTTCTTTCATTGGTAAGCCCCAAAGAATGGGGTCCTTCTGGCCCTTTTAAAAAATGTGCTGCTGCAGTTAAACTGCTGGCAGACCATACCTGGATGGAACTGGTATAAAAAAAGGGGATCTTTTGGATCCCCTTTCTGTTGGTTTTGTTTGTTATTTAACTTCCTCAAATTCTGCATCGGTAACATTGTCTGCGGATGATTTTGCACCACCTGCTTCCTGTCCGTCTGCTTGAGGTCCTGCCTGTTCAGCACCTTGTGTTGCATTGTACATGTCCTGACTGGCAGCCATCCACGCATCATTCAGTTCTTTGGTTGCCGCTTCTATCGCGTTGACATCCTGCAACTTATGTACTTCTTTGAGTTTTGAAAGGGCTGATTCGATGACGGCTTTTTTCTCAGCAGGAATCTTTTCTCCAAACTCTTTCATTTGTTTTTCGGTTTGGAAAATGAGTGCATCAGCAGCATTGATTTTCTCAATTTTTTCACGGGCTTCCTTATCGGTTGCTTCGTTTGCTTTTGCCTCAGCCTTCATTTTTTCAATCTCCTCTTTGGTCAAACCACTTCCTGCTTCAATCCGGATTTTTTGTTCTTTTCCTGTGCCTTTGTCTTTTGCACTCACATTGATCAGACCATTGGCATCAATATCGAATGTTACTTCAATCTGCGGTACACCCCTTGGTGCTGGAGGAATATTGTCAAGGTTGAAAATACCAAGGGTCTTGTTCTGGTTGGCCATTGGTCTTTCTCCCTGAATAACATGGATCTGAACGCCTGGCTGGTTATCGGCAGCAGTTGAGAAACTTTCAGACTTTTTGGTTGGGATGGTGGTATTGGAAGGGATCAATACAGTCATTACGCCTCCAAGGGTTTCAATTCCCAAACTCAATGGGGTTACATCAAGCAACAGAACATCCTTCACCTCACCAGTGAGTACAGCACCTTGAACACCTGCACCAATGGCTACTGCTTCATCTGGATTAACGCTCTTATTGGGTTTTTTACCGAAGAACTTTTCAACAATCTCCTGAACCTTGGGAATCCTGGTAGATCCGCCGACAAGGATAACCTCATCGATTTCACTTACGTTCATGCCAGCATCTTTCAATGCCTGTTCGCAAGGTTTCAGACAACGCTCAAACAATTTATCAGCGATTTGCTCAAACTTGGCCCTGCTCAGTTTTTTAACGAGGTGTTTGGGAACACCGTCAATGGCGGTAACATAAGGAAGGTTAATTTCTGTTTCAGATGAACCAGAAAGTTCAACTTTTGCCTTTTCCGCAGCTTCTTTCAAGCGCTGAAGGGCCATTGGATCCTTTCTCAGGTCAACGTTTTCTTCCTTTTGGAATTCTTCAGCCAACCAGTCCATGATTACCTTATCAAAATCATCACCACCAAGATGGGTATCACCATTGGTTGATTTCACTTCAAAAACACCATCACCCAACTCAAGAACTGAAACGTCAAACGTACCACCACCAAGGTCAAAAACGGCAATTTTGCTGTCTACGTTCTTTTTGTCAAGACCATAGGCCAATGCTGCAGCAGTAGGCTCATTGATGATCCTTCTAATGTTGAGTCCTGCAATTTCACCCGCTTCCTTGGTGGCCTGGCGTTGTGCATCATTGAAGTAAGCAGGAACAGTAACAACCGCTTCGTTCACCTCATGACCCAGATAGTCCTCGGCTACTTTCTTCATTTTCTGCAGTACCATGGCACTGATTTCCTGTGGAGTGTAAAGACGTCCATCAATATCAATCCTTACGGTATTGTTGTCGCCCTTGGCCACATTATAGCTCCAATGTTTTATCTCCTCAGTTACTTCATCAAAACGACGTCCCATGAACCGCTTCACACTTGTAATGGTGTTGATTGGGTTTGTAATGGCCTGACGTTTTGCAGGATCTCCCACTTTGCGCTCGCCATTCTTGAGGAATGCCACAACACTGGGGGTAGTTCTTCTTCCTTC